>NZ_JADPJJ010000070.1:0-56930 GCF_023073375.1 Bradyrhizobium sp. 197
CCGACTTCCTGCTTAATCTGATCGCCTATAACCTGATCCGAATTCCAAAACTGCTCGCCGCATAGCCACCCCGCGCCGGGGCACACTCAATAACAAGCTAGAAATTACATCCAACTCTACCGCGCCGCTCCAAAAACGACCGGCGGAAAAATGAAAATTCTCCATTTCAAGGTTTTTCAGCAGACTGCTAGCGATCCTTCCGGAACGCTGCCGGTTTCATTATCCAAGCGCTCGACGGCCGGGCCCGCGTTTACGACTTCCGATACAACCATATGGCGCTGTCCTTGCGTCGGCAGATCGACAATCCAGCGCACACCAGAAAACTCGAAATTAGGTTCCACGGCGAGCGGGTGTTGTTTGCGGAGTGGACCGACGATGGCTTTACCAAACGGTCATATAGGTCGGGTGATTGGGAAGCGCGGCTACGTCGGTGCGAACGGATACCCGCGCTGGCCGGGCGGGTCAAAGCAGCGACATGAAGCCCGACCGACCATACTGGCCGGCGGCGCTGCGGCTGGGTCAAGCCGCGAGCTATTGCGGGCTGTCGGTCCACATGTTGAAGGCCGTCTGTCCGATCAAGCCGATCGAGTTCACGCAATCAAGCCGCGGCAATCGGTATCTGCGAGCTCGGGCCAAAACCATGCCTGCCCGAGGTCGCGTTCACTTCGATCTAGGTAATCGTCAGGCGACGTTCTATCCCGAAGTGGCGTCTGATATCGATGTCGTGGTTCGCTTGCTGTACTTGGTGGAGGTCATCAGCGCGAAGCCGACGACGGCCAAGATCGCGACCGCGGCAACCACGACGATCAGTTTCAGGAAGAACGTCCCGGCTATGTCGATCGCCGGGGAGAACTGTTTACCGGCGGTCGGGGAAATCCAGCCGATGACGATGCGGATCGCTAGAAGGACGATCGCGCCGGCGAGAGCCAGGATCAAAATGATTGCCAATAGCAGCTCCCCTGCAACACTCCGGAGGCGGCCGGGTTTTGCACCGACGGACATTACACTCGTGATTGGCGCGAGGAATTCTCCCGCGGTGGTTTTCCCCGTTTAATGCGGCCTAGCGGCGCGCCGCGGTGGCGCTTTTCCGCGTCCCTGATCTGGCGCGCCTCGTGGAATTCTTGGCGGGAGATACCAACGTCGGCCGCTGTCGGCTTGCTAGCGTTCCGGGTGGTAACTCTAGGCAGATTATCTCCAAGACGCGCAACTTCACCCCGCGCTTGCGCTGCGTCGTATTCGTCGGCAAGCCGACGCTTTGCCTGCGCCTCGATATTAAGCGCATCGCCTTGCGCGCGGTAGGCGGCGCAGATCAGTTCGTCGTGGGCCTTCGCCTTCGCAAGCCGCGCTTGAAGCTTCGCTGCAGTATAGGCAACGACAGCACGGCCGCGGGCGTCGAGTTCATCGACCGAGAATGCCTCAACCTGCGCAGCTGACATGGTCGGCGCCTTCCGTTGCTTGCAGTGGCGGCCGGTCCGTTTTTCAACTGGTAACTGCTTTCCAGTTGATCGACGGGCTATCGCTACGGTTGGGTGACTGACGCCGATTTCCGCTGCGATAGCGCGGTCAAACTTCTCCGGGTTAGCAGCGATTGCTTCGGCCGTGCGCTGCGCGGCAGGGAGGTACGGCGCGCGGCGCAAGAACCCCGTTGAGCCGCCCTCACAGGCCATGATCGCCGCCCGCAAAGTTTGATGGAGCGACGGCGCTCAAAGAATGAGAGATGGCTGTTGGCTGCACTGCAACGCGTGATGGCGCGCTCGACTAGGATGCAAAAGGACAGGTCCGCGCTCCTATCGCTTGCCAAGGGGGCCTGATATTTTGTCGCGTGCCGAACTTTTTGATCCATATTTTTCGAAGACGCTGCAAATTCGATCGTGCCCCGGTGGGAAGTTTTATTCATGCAAAGCGATTTAAGCTGCGCCGAGCGTAACGCGGCGAGTACCGCTGAGGTCGAAGAGTTCGCAGCCGAGCCCCTCGCGACCGGCAGACCCGTAGCTGCAAACGATAACATTGAGGACGGGCCGTGGCTGCTCGTTCCATTTCCTGACGATTGGTGCGCGACGTGTTGAAACATAGTCCAAGAACCTAACCCCTTGGCGCGGGTAGCGTCGCGACGATAGAATGTTCGTAGACGACCGCTGACTAACAAGAAGGCACAATGAAATTTGCCGAGACCAGGAACACTATTGATCGCAGCGAGGTTTGTTCTTCATCAGAGGCTAGGCGTTGCGGAGTTCTCTTCCATGGCTACCCAGATCGTAATGGACAGCACAGGCGACAGCAGACATTTTTTTGAGGAAGACGACCCCAAGGGGCTCGCCGAGGCCGAGCGGCGCTTCAAGATGTTTACCGGCCGGGGATTTACCGCTGCCACTCGGACCCCGGCCGGCGATCTCAAGCTGATACGGACATTTGATCCAACAGCGAAGGAAACGCTGTTCTATCCGCACTTAGTCGGCGGTTAGAACCGTCGTAGCACCGAAGATGTTTTTGTTCGGACGCAACGTCGCGCAGGGCGCGCGTTTGCGCGCCCTGCGCGCGCTCTATCGGAGCTTCAACGAGCAAAATGGCCCGGAAGCGCGTGCACGCCGTCTTTTGCGGGAATGGTTATCTCCAGAACAGCGCGCGCAATTTGATGTCAATGGCTTTTTTGAAGTCACTGGTTCCCTTACCGGCCGTCGATACCGAATTCATCAGTGCACCATGAGCAATGTTTTGGAGCTGGATGAAAAATTGGAGCCTAAGGTGGGATGGTGCTTTCTCCCCGAACGGGCGTTGGCAGTTGGCGATGTGATGCTCGCCCAGAAGATCGCACTCGAAACCGACGAAGCCGCGGTTCTCGCGATCGCCAAGTTGTTTTCTCCGAGACAGCCGTTTGTACCCCGAGCGGTGCGGCGCGCTCCCTAGATCTGATCATGGGCGGGGCCGCCGCTTGTGGCGGCGACCCCTAGCCGCGAAGCCGCCGGTACGCGAGACGAGGACGACTTCGCGACTGCATCCAGCATCGGCGCCGCCGGCGGCAGGCGCAAGGACGTCTGTGCGTTAGTGTTACTTGGGCTGCTTGACGGCGCCTGATGGCTTCGCAGATGGGGACCGCGAGGCGATCGCTTCAACCTTTTGTAGCGTTCGTGCGAACTCAGACCGCAGATGTTGGACGTGCGCGACGTCCCTCGGCTCTGACAGAAACGCGATCTTCACGAGGAAGCGGTTCAACAGCGACGCTATTCCAAGATTTTCGGAATGTTGCGAACGCAGTACGGTGAGTTGCCGACGCATCTCGACGAGATCAAGCGGTTCGTGGTCCGGCTGCTTTTCCAAACGAAACCGCCTGCAATCAAACGAAGCGCCGCGTCGAATATGGTGGTGCGACGACTTCGCCTTGGGTGGAGCCAGACGGGCAATGTCCGGCGCTCAGAAGGTAACGCTTCGCAGCGATGCTGCAATCGAGTTGCAGAATTAAGCTTGATGCAGCGAGATCAGGTTAATTCTGGAACAGCCGTGCTGCCGATCTATAGCTCCCGTCCCGTCGCCGGGTGGCTGCGGTTCTTCGCCTTGATCCAGTGCTTCTGCCGGCCGCCACGGTGAGGCCGATCGCGATGCTTGAATACCAGCCCCTCAAGACCCATGCGATAAGCGGCGCGGAATAGCTCAGGGCTGATCTCGCCGCGATCGGGAATGCAGCGTCTCAATCACAAGAGCCGTATTTCGTAAGCCGAGCTGGCCTTACTCCCAGCCGCGCCGGCCTATTGGTCCTTCTGCCGAATGCTCGCGGTGGAGGCGGGCCATCTCGCGATTGGGCCGCCTGATGAAGTCGCGCTCGACGCAAAAGCCGGCCGTGATTGAAGCGGTCAGTGCAAGGCCGCAGGCGAGGTAGCTATTCATGAAATCCCACAAAATGTTGCTGCCCGCGACTACAAGAAAAGTGAGTGCCATAACAGTATCGCGAAATGCCCGAACCATGTTGCCCCAACTGATTGGCGAGGCTTCACTTAGCATTGCAACCATGACGATCAGCGGCGTCGATGGGGTATCCGGCGCCGTCTTTCTCCACGGAGTGCGCGCTCGCTGAACCAACCGGCCAGCAGGACCGCAAAGGCGGCAATCTCGCCGGCGGCCGCCCATCGGATCAGCGAAGCCCGGTCGTCTGCTGGCATCGCCGCGAGTGCATCAAGTTCGCCGCCCTTGTCCAGCGATGTACCGGCGAGGCGGTCTAGATCCGGGCCTAGCGCCTTGGCGAGGTCGGCGCAAGCGGCAGCCTGATAGGCATCGCCGACGGCGAACCGCCTACTGTTGTGGATCGCCGATGTCGAACGCGCCTAAACGGTAATCTTCGCCCACCGATTGCTCAGTCGTTGGCCCCACAATCAAAGTGAACGTCGCGTCGGGATAGCGCGTCCACACTTCGATGTCGTCTGACGTAACGGTTAGATAGCCGAAGAAGCATTTGTAACGGCCGGGCTCTGTCATGCGGCCGATCTTCTCCCAATTGATCTTGTTAACGCGCACGCCCTAGCTCCACTCGTTTACGGGAAGCGAGCCGGGCGGCGGCTTGAGTTCTTCTAGGCCGGCTTCGATAGTTGTTATTTCGTCTTGGACGGCCTGAACAGCGTTCGCGGGATCGATGCCGCAGACAGCGTGTAGTTCGCCCAGCATCTTGCGCCGATGCGCGAGCAGGTCCGTCAAGGCTCGTCGGTCCCGCACCTTCACGTAGCCGCCGACGATCATTTCCATGGCTGTTGACACTGCGTTGCCTCCACTGCGCCTTTGAGTTATCGCGGCCGGCTAAGCTCCAACAGACCGGCTTCGGTCATACGATATTCGACGCCTTTGCCCGTTGAGCGTCGCTCCATCCATCCGTTTCGTAAAAGAGCGAGCGTCGTTCCGGGGCTGTCGGGAAGCTTTAACGAAGACACCCAATCGCGGTCACGAAGACGATCGAGAAATTGCCGGTGATAGTGCTTAAAAAGCGACCTGCGCTTTTCTTGCCGACGGATGTCTCGCAGTATCGTTTCAGGCGGGAGTTCGGTTTCCATGCGGTTTGTTGCCATCGCATGGTTTACGATCACTTAACGATCGGGAACAGCCGGCAATCTTTTCTAAATGGTTCATGGTTGTTGTTTTGCGGCATGGGAGGACGCATCTGCTTGGTTCGTGCCCACTGTTAGGCGAAGCTATGCTCGCCTGGTCCATCAGGTTGAATTGCATCCGCTTGTAGCCGATAGCATCAAGTCGACCGATGACCAGCCCGACTGCCAGAAGGGCACTCTTTGACCTTGCTCAAGGCGGTTTGAGACAAGGGCGCTTAGAACCCAACACGCAGCCGAACGGCGCCGCCATGACGTTGCTGAGGTTGTGGGCCCGGGTTCCTAGGAATACCGGGCCCGCCTTGTTTTATCGGCTCAGGTGGCGGCCGCGATCCGCCGAGAGATGCTCCACATTGGCATTGAACTTCCGTTACGGCGCGCAGGCGCCGCGGTCCCAGCTGGGCGCGTGTTTGGCGTCGGCGCCGGCCCATCCCAAGCCTGCATGTTGGGCTGGCCGGATCAATAACCGGTGTGCAACATGACCGGGCTGTCGAGTGCCGGCAGTCCTACGGCCCCGCGCTGCGGTAGGTGCGGACCCCGAACGCGGGGGCGATTTGGCTATCCTGTCCAACTTCCCTAGCGGCTTGGAAGCGGCCGCGGGCTGCATCGAATGTCTCAGCGGCGCTGCCTCGGTACTCGCCCGGCGCGCTTCACAAGAACGCCGGATGACCAGCCCTACCGCGGGCCGAATTGGGTACGCCGGCGCGCATACCGATCACGTCAACCCGGATCGCGCGGGAAATAAATCAGCCACATTTCGCAGCGGCCTTAGTCCCGTGCCGGCGCCACCCGGGCGACACAAAGACCGAGAATGGTCCCGGCGCTGCAACCAACGATCGCAAGGAAGCACATGTTTCTATGATGAACAGCACCGCATCACCTATCTCCGCATGCTTGATGCCGATGCGGAAGGCGCTGACTGGCGCGAGGTATCGCGGATCATCTTGCGCATTGACCCGGAACGTGAGCCAGCGCGCGCTCGGCGCGCGTTCGAAAGCCATCTTGAGCGCGCGAAATGGGGCGCTGACAGTGGGTACCGTCGGTTGCTGCGGCAAGGATGGCCTTCGGCTCGCTGAAAGGGCTAGGTCACGACAATGGCCGGCGGGCATCGCTGCCGCCGGCCATCGCTTTGCGCTACCTGTGGCTGGGGGGCTGATCGGCAGCGCTGATGGTAAGCCTGCCGAACCCCGATTAACAACCCGTTAACCAATTCGGGCAGGCTCTGGCTATTTCGCGGGCAACAACGCGGCGGTGTGCTGGGACCTGCGTTGAACCAGTTCAGTGCTTTCGCAGCGGTATTGCCACTTCCACGACCACGCCTCCGCCGTCTCTGGTGAACGCCTGACACCCGACTGCTGCGTTACGATTGCCATCAGGCCTTCGTCCTCGTCGAAATCGAGAGTGTAGTCGTGCGTGGAAGGGGTTGCGCCATTCGGTCCGGTAACGCGTAAATTGATCCAACACTTTCTTTCGAAGTAGATCAGCCTCACCGCGGAACTCCTCGATTTTGTGGGGCGCGATACGCGACGGGTCCTTGCCGGCGAGCACTCGGTAAGCTTCCTTAACACTACCCTCAAAAGCTTGATTGCAGCGAAAGACAGCATCGATGAATAGTGTTTGGTCTGGCTCGGATTGTCCTCGCTTGTAGTGCTTGATGGCGGCATCAATATGCGCCATCACCGCCTTTAGGTCGATTTTATAGGGGCCTGCAGGCAGATCTTTGATTGTCTGATCGAGAATTTTCTGAAGGTCCATCGAGGCACTTCTTCTTACCAAGCGATGGCATCTTCGTTGCAATTCTGGTCGTGCTGGCGTGTCGGCTAAGGCTCGGGGAGGAAGGTTTCCGTGCTTGGGGCTGGCGTATCCCGTTCTTGCTGTCTGCACTTCTCGTCGTGTTTTCGATCTATCTTCGTCTCAAGCTGAGCGAGTCGCCGGTTTTCGAGCAGATGCGCCAGCCCGGCAAGGTCTCGCGCGCGCCGGTTCGCGAAAGTTTCGGCACGAGACAAGGATTGGGTTATGCGCTGTATGCTCTCTTCGGCGCGACGGCGGGTCTGGGATGCGTGTGGTACACCGGGCAATTCTACGCGCTGTATTTCCTGCAGAGCGTTGTCAAGGTGGATTTCCTGACGGCGAATGTCTGCGTCGCCATTGCCCTAGCGATCGGTACGCCCCTGGTGTCGTGAGCGGGGTCTTGTCAGACCGCATCGGACGTCGTCCGCTGATCGTCACCGGACTTCTGCTCGCCGCCGCGCTCTACATTCCCATCTACATGGGCGTTGCAAGCGCCACGGCTGCGCACAACTACGTGGCCGTCACCGCGCTAATCCTGGCGCAACTCGTCTTGGTAGTGCTGGTGTATGGGCGAATGCCGCGTTTCTCGTCGAGCTCTTTCCGGCGCGGCTGCGATATACCTCGCTGTCGCTTCCGTATCCCATCGGCACTGGCATACTCGGCGGCTTCGTTCCGCTGATCAGCCTCTCGCTCATCAGCTACACCGGCAACATCTACCCCGGCCTGATCTATCCCATCGCTATCGCACCAGCAAAAATGCAGTTACAAGTTGGATAGGCCAGACTCGCCCTAAATCGACCTCATGAACCCTGCCCGACGAATATGGAAGCTGTCATGAGCAACGAAAGTGCTCACGTGAACACCGAGATCGCGTCCGACGCGCCTCTCTACAAGACCTCGATGTGTGCGTTGTGCGGGCTCATTTACAACGAGCGAGACGGATGGCCTGAAGAGGGCATTCCGCCCGGCGCCCGCTGGGAGGACGTGCCCGCAGATTGGATCTGCCCCGACTGTCGTGCTGGCAAAAGTGAATTCGAGATGACCGAGGTCTGAACCAAACCGTTGATGCTGCGCGACCCTATGGTGCACGGCGTCCCACAATACCAAAGGAGTTATCATGTACGTCCCTCAGCACTTCGTTGAGGCTCGCGCCGAGGTACTTCACCATCTCATTGAAAAGAATCCGCTCGGCATCCTCTTTACCAACGGGAAGAGTGGGCTTGACGCGAATCATATTCCCTTCGGGCTGCATGCGCACAAAGGTCAGCAGGGCGTGCTTCATTCGCATGTCGCTCGTGCGAACCCTTTTTGTCAGGATCTCGCCACGGGCGATGAGGTTCTGATCGTTTTCCGCGCCGCGGATGCCTACATCGCGCCAAACTGGTATCCGAGCAAGGTCGGCTCCAAGAAGCAGGTCTCGTCCTGGAACTACATGGTTACGCTTGTGTACGGACGTGTCACGATCCGCGATGATGAGCGTTATGTCCGCGGCATGGTCGCGCGCCTGACGCGCATTCATGAGGCGAAACAGGCCGATCCTTGGAAGATGACCGACAGCCCCAAGGACTACATCGACGCGATGCTCAAGATGATCGTCGGCGTCGAGATCGAGGTCACACGCCTCATAGGCAAGTCGAAGCTCAGCCAGAACAAAGAGGTCCGAGATATTGTCGGCGCCGGCTATGCCCTAAAGGCACAGGGGAACAATGTGATGGGCGAGGCAATGCTGGCCGCAGCCGTCAACACGGAGCTGGCTTCATAGCCAGTCAATCAGCTGTGCTATCCTCCACTCGTTGGCAGCAGTGGCAATCATCTTCCGCGAGATCACGCTCACCTCGATCGCTTCGATTCGGCGATGCGTCCTGATCCATGAAGGTCAGGCGTGCCGGGTGTTGCTTTGCCGCGAACAGCTGATCATTGGTGATGAGCCCGGTCTCGAGGAGGGTGTCCAGAACCAGGTTTGCACGCTCACGCGCATTCGGAAGAGCAACATGCGAAGGTAGATCTAGTGGCGCATTTATCAGGCCGGCAAGCAAGGCTGCTTCGCCAAGTTCGATATCCTGAACCTGCTTCTGGAAATAACTCTGCGCAGCTTTACTGACGCCGAAGATGCCGCCTCCGATCTGCACACGGTTTAGGTAGATCTTCAGGATTTCATCCTTGCTGAGCCGCCATTCGAGCCAAATTGCGACAAGCGCCTCCTGTATCCTGACCTCCAAATTTGGTTGATCTGAGGGGAATAGAATTCTCGCAACCTGCTGGGTAATGGACGAGCGCACGGCCTTTGTGCCCGGGGCGGCATGCAATGAGAGCGCGATCGCGGTAAGGTCAATGCCGAAATGGCTATAGAAGCGGCGATCCCCGGTTGCCAATGTCGCCTTGACTAGGACGTCCGGAAGCTCCTTCACTGAAATCGAGCTGTAGGTCGCGCAAGCGCTGGTCAGACCCGTGCGACATTCCGGCAGACAGAGTGTGGGATCGTCGCCCTGGCTCCAATCCTGATCACCTGTTTTCTGAAAAACGGGGTTTGCCACGATCATTAACACTATGAGGCTGATGAGCCCGAATGTTAAGGCCTCCGAAAGCGGATCGATGATCGTACAGCGCAAGGATCGGCGAACAAGCCTTGCACCGCGCATAATCGACGAGCCACGCGTGGCTCCAGCCATCATATGATCTGGGATTGGGGTTCTTCTTCGCGGTATCATCTGACTCACTTGCGTTTCAAATTGTTTTGAACTTAGCGCGTCGAAACGCGTGCTGCCTGCGGCACGCCGCTCCGTTCGGACGTCCCCGCCAGACAAAGCATCTGTCGTAGTTCTGGAGCCGCGACACGCCGCAGCACAACGTAAGAACTCGCGCATCAACTGCACCTTGCCGAGGGTGCCGGCAGCGAATTCTGCAGGTGAGAGGTGAGCCCGTGTGAATTTGTTTAGCCCTCGCGGGCTATTGTCGAGCGCTTCTGGTCCGCAAGATCAGCTTCTGGTTGCCAGCACGCGGGTTGCTCGAGCGAGTTGCGCGACGGCGCATGACTGCTGCAACTCTCTGCGGAGTGGGCCGTAGCCATATGCAGCCGCGCGCGCTCTCGTCGGCTGCGAAAGCGCCGAGTACGGACGCCGTAGCCAGCCCCACCGACTGCGACAATCGAAAGGACAATAAGAGCTGCCACCATCATCTCAAGCGCGCCTCGCAGATCCTCAATGTCCCGCGCCTGCACCTTGAGGCCGGAATGTGTCTCGGGTTCGGAGAATCGAACCGGTAGTTAGTACAACTTGACGCTAGGTACGATTCAAGTCTGTTAAGGGCCAGCTCTCGATTAAGTCAGGTATCGGTTTGAACCGCCCGGGTTTGTCGGACGCTCCAACTCCTGAGAGGATGGAGCCATGACGAGCAAGACGACGGACAACTTGTCACCCGAGGTCCGGACCCGAGCGGTTCGGATGGTTCTGGATCTCTCCGGCGAGCATCCTTCGCGCCGGGCGGCGGTGAGATCGGTTGCGGCAAAGATCGGCGGCACACCGCAAACGCTTCGTGACTGGGTCAAGAAGGCGAGATCGAGAGCGGGCAGCGGACCGGCGTTCCGACTGAGATGGCCGACAAGCTGAAGGCCCTGACGGGAGAACCGCGAGCTCCGGCAGGCTAACGAAATCCTACGGAACGCAAGCGCCTATTTTGCGATGGCGGAGCTCGACCGCCGGTCCAAGCCATGATCGCCTCTTGATGATCATCGTGGGCGCATGGGGGCGAGCCGATCTGCAAGGTCCTGCCGATACGCCCCCTCGACCTACTACGCCGATGCGGCCAAGCGGCGCGATCCAGCCAAGCGGCTGCAAAAACAACGCCAACGCGCGAGTTCATAACAAGTGCAATTGTCAACCCACATCAAGATCGTCCCGATTTAACCGATTTGGCGAGGAGCCCACATGCAGCGTCTTTTGTCCGACAAGAAAGTCGCCTGGTGCCGAGTCATTCGATCAGTCCTGGTTAATCCGCCTGCAGCCCGCACCCCGCGCGTCTGGCCCAACCTTTGCTGTAGTGATGGACCCACTGTAGATCTGCATGAAGCTGACCACCGACTTTCAGGAGCGCGGTCCGGCACGGTCTCGCTGTGCGGTTGACCGCGCTTTCGATGCGGGAGGAGAGCTGCTCTAACGTTGGGATATGATGACGAAGAGGGCGTCGATGCAGAGTTCTCGAGTGGTCGCGCCGGAGACGAGTTGCACGTTGATAGTTGTGGGCATTCGCTGCGCATTTAAGCGGCGCGATCTCAGATAGGAGAGGTATGGATCGGATCCCTTCGGATAAAGGCTTGCCAGAGCCCAACACGCAATTGTCTCATCTCGGTCGCGCGCCGGCTGAACACGCCGGGATGGTCAATGTTCCTGTCTATCGAGGTTCCACGATCGTTTCGGAAACCCTCGAAGAGTGGGATAGGCGCAAGCAGAATCCAGTGACGAACTACGGACGATTCGGCTCACCGCTGTCTCGCGCTCTCGAGGCTGCCATTTGTGAACTGGAAGGCGGGTATCGTTCGATCTTGTTCCCTTCGGGGCTCTCTGCGTGCTCCCACGCGCTTCTCGGGATCCTGAAGGCCGGGGATCATGTTTTGATCTGCGATAACGTCTATGAACCGGTCAGGATATTCGCGAACGAGGTTCTAACTAGATTTAAGGTCAAAGTGGAGTACTTCCATCCCACACAACCTTCGGATCTACTCGCAAAGATTGGAACAAAAACGCGAGCTGTGTACCTGGAGTCCCCGGGGTCACTGACGTTTGAGGTACAGGATCTTCCCGCGCTGTGCGCGATCGCGCATCATTCGGGTGCGCTCGTGCTCATGGACAACACTTGGGCCACGCCGCTCTATTTCAAACCCTTTCTCCATGGCGTCGACATTTCGATCCATGCCGCGACCAAGTATATCGTTGGTCATTCCGACGCCCTTCTGGGCATTGCTACTGCTAACAAGGAAGCGTGGCCGCTCCTGCAGCCAAGCGCTCATCATTTCGGGGAGATCGCTGGGCCAGATGACGTCTATTTAGCTCTTCGTGGACTGCGGACACTAGCCGTTCGCATGAGGCAGCATTGCGAAAATGGCATCAAGCTGGCTCAAAGCCTGGAAGACCACCCGGCAGTGGGCCGGGTTCTACACCCTGCGCTCCCAAACGATCCCGGCCACAATATTTGGAAGCGGGATTTCTTGGGTGCAAGTGGCCTGTTCGGCGTCGTTCTGAAGGCTATGCCCAAGGCCCAGCTTTCGGTTTTCTTCCAGAAACTGCGCCTTTTTGGAATCGGATTGTCGTGGGGTGGGTACGAAAGCCTTGTGCTGCCTGTCGATGATCCTCCACGAACGGAAGCTAAGGTTTCATTTGATGGACCGTTGATTCGTATTCACGCCGGCATCGAGAGGCCGAGTGATCTCATTGCGGACATGCATCAGGCGCTGCAAGCCGCCTGCGAACACTCCGTGAGCGACGCTGCATACCAGGATGAGAGCAGAGACGGGTGATTTCAAGGGCAGTATTGATGGTGCGAGGAGGCCGATAAGAGCGACGCTTGGGGGCGCTATCGCAACCATGCGTACGGCTTCTGTCTGTCAATGTGCGTGAGCACAACGCCCATGTGTGCGGTCGGTTGGATCTCATTTAAGCCGCAGGCCATTGCCGTATTCGGATGATTCGCTTGCCCAAACATGTCCGGGTGCTTTTGAACACGAGCGCTTGGCAATAGGCGACCGCGCAACCGGGAATCTCCGGCTTTCCGTTCGGTACGGCGCGACCGCAAACGCAAACGGGTATCGCAGCGGATGCATGCCATTTCTGCGTCTAATTGCCTCTGTGCCCTATGACGCGGGCGCCGGGTCTACGTTAGCTCGGCTGGCCCCCGGAGCAGAGACGCGGAGGCTGACCCAAGGAGTAAACGATCGTTCGCGTACTTGCCGATGCGACATACATTCTTCAGCTAGCACCAACAAGGTTGTCTCTCTTGCGACGAATGTCCGAATTGTAGCAGTGAACGTGGCGCCCAGTTCTCCAACACTCCTGCTTGCGGCAGTGCTCCTGCCGCCTCAGCTGGGACGACATTTGCTGGACGCTTCAGGTCCGCCTCCTCCGGAAGAGGCGCATGCACAATGTTCTCTATCGAGCAGCTACCCGATCTCAGCCAACTCGGTTGCAGCTCATGACGAGAAGTATGACTGTCGCGTTCGGTCGAGCACTTCGAAGCAAGATGAGGCCGAAGTGGCGCAGGGCCCTGCCCAAATCGATCCACTCAAAAGACGCAGCACCGGATTGCCTAAGTCGGTGGCGGGAGGCACCAAATGGACCTATTTTGCTTCATCGAATGCGCAAAACAGAGTCGATCTCCCGAGGTGTTGTTCGATCTGCTTGTGAGCTGCTCGAGCGAACAGGGCTTCAGTCAAGTCGCTTACGGGGCGCTGACGGACGCGGAGCCGACCCGCCGGCCAGAGTATCTGCCAGCCGCCGTGACGGTGAACTTTCCTTCCGCGTGGTGCGAGCGCTATGCTGAACGCCGATACAATGCCATCGATCCTGTGGTTCGGTACGACGATGCAGTCGGCGCCGTTTCTATGGGATCAACTCGCGCACAAGATCAATTGCAACCCGGCGAAATGCGTGTGTTGAACGAGGCCAAAGAGGCGGGTCTGAAGCACGGCGTAACCGTACCACTGTTCGGACCGTTTGGACAGCTATCAGTCGTATCCTTTGCATCCAGGTTCGACGATGTCGACCCTGAGTATCGCCTCAGTCGTCTCAACGCATTGGCTTGGCAGCCCCATCATACATTTACAGAAATCGCGCCCTCATCGGAGGGCAAATGCCATATGAAAGTGGCCCTATCCGAACGAGAAAAGGATTGCCTCCGCTGGGTGGAAGAGGGGAAATCATCCTGGGAAATCGGAGTCATCCTGAGAGTCAGCGAGAATACGGCGAACTTTCACCTGAAGAACGCGATGCGAAAGCTAGAGACGAACAGCCGTACCCATTGCCTTGCCAAGACGATTCGCCCCGGTCTAATCTGACGTTTCGGCGCCGCTGCCCCGTACCGACCTATGTCGAAGTCACGAGCGAGCGATCTGACCAGCGTGGCAACACGACAGCGAGGACACGTTCAGCCCAAGGTGCAGAAGATGCTGTCGCCGCGAATAGCTGACAAGCCTGTCGTCTCGTCGTCTTCGGGGGCATAGATGCGTATCCCGCCGAGGGTTGGTCGAGTTTTCGAGGCGGGAGAGGTTCGCACGATCGCCTAAATCCGACGTGGACTGGCCATGACGGTAGACTATTCGGCGTATCGATGACGCGCGTGCGATCACAGTGATCTTCGCAAGCGTGCTTGGTTGTGGATGCCGCCACCCATCAATATGGGAGCGGTTTTTGGGCCTGGGTTGCGGCAACCTAGTCGCCTGGGATAACGGTATTGCTTGATGCAGCAAGCCTGCACTTGCAAAAACAAGCCCCGGCCATGGGCCGGGGCTTTCGATTCCTCGTTCGTACTGCTGATCAATATTTCAGAAGAAACGGGCCGCCGAACTTATAATTGAGCCGGGCAGTCAGAAGATCGAAATCCTGGCGGACGCGATCGGTTCCGCCTGCGGGCGCGGCGAAGTGCACCGCTCCGGGCTGCATGAATAGGTGGTCGTACTCGAGGCTGACCGACCAGCTCGGCGCGAAACCGTACTCAATCCCAGCTCCCAGCGCACCACCCCAAAGAATGTGGTCGCTCTTCCCAAGCTGCGCGCCCGTGAGGGTCGAGCTAATCTGATAGGTATTGCTCGTCACTGCGGCACCACCTTTGGCGTAAAATAATACGTTGTCTACGGCATAACCGATCTGCCCTGTTACCAGGCCGAACGCATCAATCTTGGTCTGGTTGATATCCGCAAACGCGACGCTGTCATTCGAGCCAGTCAAACCAGCCCAGTTCCCCTGGCCTTCAACACCAAGCACGATCTGGCCCGTCTGCCTTCGATACCCGATCTGGCCACCCACAGTACCGCCGGTCGCATCATGGCAGCCCTCAGGTGTGCCGCCATTGAAGTCCCAGCAATTCGCGCTTGAGCCCAAGCCGCCGTTCAAGCCGACGTAGTAGCCGCTCCAGTCATAGATCATAGCCGCAACAAGCTGCGGAGCTTTGCCATAGAGAGGCTGGACGGGCTGCGCAGCCAGATCCGCGCCGAATGCGGGCGCAATCGCGCCGAGCGCCACAATGCTTGCAGTCGCGAGCAACAAGTTCTTCATTTCTACTCTCATGTCTTGAGTGCCCCGAGCCTCGCGCGTCTTAACAACATCCGCACGGATAGCTGTAGCTGCACCGCAACATTTCGTCGGAAAGGAATGCTTGAACCGAACCCTGCGTCAGGTTGCGGCGTTGCGGATCACGCTTCGCAATGCTCTTTCGCGTGCGAACCAGATTGCGTGGCGTCGGCGAAAAGCGTGCTGCTGATCTCAGCGGATGAAACGCACCGCAACCCACACGAGGCCCAGCCACACCGCAACCGAAAAGAGCAAAGCGCCTTGCAACGCCCTTGCTCTTATCCTGTGACGCCACCGAAGGAGCTGCGATGAGCAACCGGTGAAGCGCCGACCCCGTACAACAGATATCACGTCATCGTAATCTGCGAACCGGAAGTGAGAGCGATGCTTTCGAATATACGCCAGCCGCTCAGTGGGTGAGAGGCACTGCGCCCACACCTTCGATGCCTCATGATCAAAACACGCGCTATTCTCCAGGACCTCGGCGAGGCGCTCGTCAGGTTTCATGATGCATCCGCTGTAGTGACTATCGCGGATCGAGTTCTAGGAGGGGAGCCTAACCTTGGAAACCTCTCGGTTTAGGTAGGCGAGTTGAGAGATTTCAATTCGGCGGTCAATGCGGCGCTGATCCTGCGCGAGATGAAATTCGAAGTCGTGCGGTGGCTCTGGATCAGCCTTCTGGCCCAGTGCAGATGGACACGGGCATTGAACCGGCGTAGATGCCGCAGGAGAGTGAAAGGTGCTCCTTGTGGATGGTGTGCACCAGCGCTTGTTAGAATTCGGTCCGGCAATGGCTTCCGCGCATGCTAAGATCACACAAACGTACGTTGCAAGGTCCAGGGCCGGTCGCGAATACACGGCTGCCGATCCGATCATCCGTGAACGGCCGGCTCGCCGTCGTCACCGTCAGTGTCTCGGGTCAAATCGGCCAGCAGTCGCACCTTGCACCGCGCTGTTGGGACTGACTGCACGCGCGTGCCCTCCACGCCGCCTCCCGATTTTGTGCTCGACGACCTGACGGCGCCCGGCGTTCGCCCTCTTGTGGCAGATCGGCAATTTCCTTGCTTGAGCAAGGCCGAATGCCGCATTAGGAACCACGACGTGCGGGAACTCGGAGCGGCGGCGGAGCAGAACTGCCGGAAGCCCTGGCTTGCGAGAGACCTCAGGCAGGCGGCAAGCGCACGCCGGTCCCTCGTTGAAGCAGGGCACGATGACATCCACGCTGGGCAAAGCACCGGTCTTGACCGGGTCGTACGGCGGCAGTGAGGCGCCGATCGCTGGAGCGGGTCCTGCATCAACGCGTCCTGGGATGAGCGCTGCAGATACCAACTTCGTTAAAAGGATCCTCAGGGCGGCGCGGTTCACTGGTCATGAACATCTTCATTGCAAAGTCGAGCGACCGGTATGCTCGATCGCGGGCCGCCTGCGGCAAATCAGGAGTTGCGTCAATCGCAGCGCGCGCGTCGCTCATAATCTTATCTTTTGCGGAAAGAAGCTTTGCATCTAGGATTACATGAAGCGTCTCTCGAACTTCAGGTGAGATCGCGCTATCGCCATCGATCAATTCTCGAAATTTCCAAAATATACGCTCGACTGCTACCGTCGACCCGAGGACTGACATTAGCCTTGGTGACATCATTGGCCATCTCCTTCTCCAGCCTGAATCTCGGACTATCCCAGCGAAATTAAACCTGTCCGCGTCTCGCACCGGCGCGCGAGGCGACCCTGAACAGGCGAATGACCGGGATACATGTCGGCTGCTACACCCCAGCCGGCGTGAGACGGACGTTCAAAATATGCTCAGCGGAACTCGCAAGGTGCGATTTGCGAGCAAGGCACTTCTCTTTCCTGCGCTCCAAGCCGTAACTCGGTAGCGTGCGGTGGCTCACGTGCAAAACGGAGGGTATGCGCCGCTCCCCATTTGCCACAATACATGCAGCGGCATCGGAGTTGGACTTCTGCCACGCGCGCGTTTTGTGATTGCCTGGGTGTATCGACATCGAGCCTCCCGATCCCGCGATGGTGTGTTGGTCGTGCGCCACGTTGACCTCGATCATCTCTCGATTCTCGATTGGTCGTCCGATCCAGCTCAGAAAGGGCAGCAACTTAAACGCGCAGATCATTTCCATGTGCTGGATTCCGTATCTCGGATTGGTTTGTTTCGGCTACCATAACTGTCCTCGCCACTGCACGGCTATGCTGTGCAAACCGTGCATTTCACCCACCAGCGGCCACCGCGCTTCTCCGCGCGCAGCTTGCCGCGGCGGATCCGAGAGAGCACCCCTTCGGGGCTTATGTGGTTCATCGCTGCGAATCGCTGAACAGTGAGGTAGTCCTCATGCAGAGGCGGAGGGGGGCTAATTCCGTGCGCAGCCAGCAGAATGCGCAGCGAAGCCAACTCCGCCAGCACGATCTCGAGCTTACGCGCGATCTCCTCCATCTGGTCGGGGCGCTGCCGGGACCGCGTCACGACAGGCCCGCCCGTGCGATAAGCCACATCTTGGATTCGTGTGAAATGCGATCGACGAACTGGCGCGCCAAAGCGGGATGAGCGTGAGCCAACTCACCTGGCCAAGCAAACCACTGCGCGGGCAATATCAACGCCCGCAAAATGGGAGGCACGGCATTTATTGCCCTCGAGACTACACCTTGGTGATGTAGTCGAAAGGGTCTCATGCGCGTAAGAGCCACTTGAGCCATAAGTGCGGCCTGACAAATGCATCCGGCTGCGGTGCTCATGGGCCTCGGTGTTGCCATTTATTGCATGGTCAAGGGCGAACTGCTTGGAATCGGCTCACCATCAGTGCTCTGCCGCCATGAGCTCGGAGTGAATCGCAGTTGCTGTGTTGAGGCAGGCATCCAGTGACAGAGATCCAAAGGCGAGCTGACAAAGGAGATAGTTGGCGCCTGCCTCTTCCACGTGATCGAGAAGAGTTTGGCGCACCGAAGCGCGGGATCCGACAACGCACAGTTCACTCTCAATTGCGGCATCCAAGGTTAGGGGCAGGTTGGATGGAGGCGGGATGTCATTGAGGTCGTACAAGAACTTAAAGCTCTTGAGCCAGGTTTCGTAGGCTGGCGCGGCGAGGGAGCGGGCGGCTGCTTCAGAGCTGGCAATTACGACCATGCGGAGTAATGCGAGAAATGGTGCTGAACCGTTGACGTCATAATTGGCGTTTCCATGAGCGCGATAGCGATCTGTTACTTTGCGAACGGCAGAAGAGGGTCCCATGCACGCCAGATTAGCGCCATTCGCCGCCGCCCAATGCGCGGACTCTGGCCGATTTGTAGCAATCCATGTCGGGGGACAAGGACGCTGGTGAGGTGAAAGCGTCAAAGGAACGTCGCTCAGCGCAAAATGTTGCCCTTTGTACGAGAGCGGGCCGCCATTCATCGCGTTAACGAAGATTTGGGAAGCTTCCTCGTAACGGCTAGAGGCAACATCGGCTCCAACCCCAAAATAGCTCAGTTCGATCGGGAGGGAGCCGCGACCAAGGCCGACCTCGACTCTGCCGCTGCTCAAGTGATCCAACATGCAGATCTCCTCGAATGCCCGCAACGGGTGGTAGAGGTTGAGCAGCATGACCAACGGACCAACGCGAAGTCGCCGTGTGCGTTGTATGACGCTTGACAGAAACAAGTTCGGCGATGGACCGCGTCCATGGGGGGTGCAATGATGCTCTGCCAGATGATAGGCATAGAAACCGAGCCGGTCGTAGGCCTCCGCCAGCGCGAGGCGGTCCGCGTATTGCCTGGCGATATCGGGGCCGTCCTCGTCAAGATGATCAAAAATGCCGCAGGTCAGGTTTGAGGGAAGAACGTTTCTCACTCAGTTATCTCCTATAGAGAGGACCGGAGTCCGCTAGGTTTTTGGGGTTCAAGAAGCGCTCGCTGGCGTGCATATGCTGCGAAGCCGTTCTCAGCAGCTCGCAATGCGCCGACCGGACAACAACTGACTGAGGCCGGTCGCGAAGCTGCATCATGTGTGGGTCCTGTTCGATGACGAACGGGGATCTGTGACCTGAGTGGAAGGGTTCACTAGCCACGGCATCCCACTTTCTTAAGAATGCTGCCGACAGCCGCAAGAAACGCATCCATCTGGCGCTTTGTACCGATGCTAACCCGAATGCACTCTTCCAGGCCGGGATCCGGAAAGAAGGCAACGAGGACGCTCTGGTCTTGCAACGCCGCCTGCCACCATCTGCCACCCTGGCCTACCGGCACACGGGCGAGGAGGAAGTTCGCGTGGGAAGGCGTTACGGAGAACCCAAATTCCGAGAGGGCGGCCGCTACGCGCTGACGCTCAAACCTGACGTGGCGATGGTTCTCCTCGTAGGCGTCGCGATGCGCAAGGACGCTCATGCCTACGGCATGAGCGACCACATTCATGTTAAAAACATTCTGGATATTGCGAAGCCGCCCAATCAGCTCGGGATGGCCGAAACCGAAGCCGACGCGAATGCCAGCGGCGGAATGACTCTTGGAAAGCGTGCGCAGGACCAGAAGATTCGAATGGCGCTCAATGAGGCGTAGGCCGTCCTCAGGTGCGAAATCGACATAAGCTTCGTCCAATACGATCAATCGGTCAGACCGTGTAACGAGGCGCTCGATCTCAGCGACCGGAACGAAGGTTCCGGTCGGATTGTTCGGATTGGCCAGCAGAATGAACTTGGCATGTTTAGCCGGACCGAAAAGCAGCTCGTCCATCGGCAAGCAGTCGGGTTCAGACCAGGGAATTTCAATGAACCGAGCCCCTTGCAACATGGCAAGCTTGCGATTGAATGAGAAGCCGGGCGACATCATTGCGATGCTGTCGCCCGGGGCAAGAAAGGCTCTGTAAATGAGACTGAGGAGTTCAGACGATCCATTGCCAGCCATCACGCGATCAGTGGCAATCCCGTACGCCGCTGCGGCCGCTTGCCTCAAGCTGATATTGTCATCTTCTGGATAGCGGTATTGCACCTCAAGAGCTGCAATTGCGCTTCGCATCACGATGGCTGGCAAAGGAAATGGGTTCTCATTCGTGTTCAGTTTCACGCAAGCATTGTCCGCGGTGGGCCGCCCGGACGGCAGAGCATCCAATTCGCGAGCCACCGGCGAGAGCGAGGAAAGCATAGTTTGCAGTTTTGCATCCAATTTGGTGTTCTTCCTTTTGTCGGCGAGGGCAGTTGATGGCCTTCATCGAGCCTACGTGATGCGCGCGCTGTGTTCGGAGCCGGGAAGCGCAAGGCGTGCTCAAATGTGAGGGGTGGGGTGCATAGGCGGGCTCAGATCTAAGCGCCGCACCGGATCCGAGCCCGTCTCAAAGTCCGCGGTGATCAGCACGGATCGGATCAGGCGGGCGCACGGCGTTATCCCGGCGAATACCTGTTTCAAGAGGGGAGGAAACGCCACGTCCACTCGGCCGAACAGCGCTGCTAACGTGGCTTGAACTCGCGTAATCCGCAGACAGACTGCGCACGCCTGACATGTTGCCACAAGCTACGTTCCTTCTAAAGAGGTCCGCGCAGCTCACTCCCGAGAGCGAGGTGCGCATCAGTGTCACTAGGTGGAAGAAGACACGATGTTCGTCGGCCTTACGATTGTGGAAGTGATGCTCATTCCAGTGGTACCAGACGAATGGGAACGTACTCTTCGGGCGGCCGTTCGGGCGCGCACGACAGCTCTGATAGCATTGCCGCGAGGGCGAGAAATGCCGCGAGTGCGGCGACTGCGACGCACGTGACCAGCGCGTAATCGCGAGGCCTAGAGTGGTTCATCATTCAACGCTCCGTGCGGTGTTGGTGCGGGCGGTCAGGTCTGCGCGACCACGTCGACGGTATTGTCGCGCCAGCGGTAAACGATGGACCCAGGAGCGGCATTGTCTCCCTTGGAGTCGAATCGAACCGTGGCAATGGCCCTTTCGATTGAGCCCGAGGTTCGGCCGCAGCGACCCGCGTGGCATCGACGGTGCCCGCCGTCTGACCGAGCCTGCCCATGCTTGAACTGGGGCATAAGCGTAGCCTGCAACCTGCGGCAGATTGGCTTGAAGCCTTGAGCTTGGCGACATCGGCTGCCCCTGCAGCATTCTTCGTCGAGTGCGGCCTGGAGTTAAAGAGCGTGCCGTTTGCGGAGTCGCCGGCAATGGCCAAAGACGTGCATCCACCGAATTGCCCTCGCCCAGCGCTCTCACCGGGAACTTCCAAAAGTGGTGCAGATCATTGGAGTCTCCATCGGCCTAGCCGGCGCTCTGTCCGCCGCCCCGCCGCTGCGTCGATACTTTTAGAAGGTACAATTTGACGCTACGTACGGATCAAGTACTTCGAAGCGTGCTCGTCGAGCTTGGCAGAGCGAAGTCCCCAAGAGTGCCGACAACGCACATTCGCAGGCGAATTGCTACGGGCCAACGATCCTCAGTCAGACAAGGATCAGCATCAGCTCATTCAGTTAGAGACATTTGAGCAACCGAGTCCGGGCAGCCGGGTGCGTCAACTCTTTCCGAGCTGGCTCTCCAGCGCGGCGAGGGCGAGATCCAGGTATCGCATGAGGCTCGCATCCCAGCCGGCGAGATTGTGTGGTTCAGTCAATCGCGTCAGCACCTTCAGTATCATCGAGACAGTCGAATCAACTCCTGCGATCTCAGTCAGCAGCGAACGGGCCTGACGCGCGACCGCATTTGGTCGCTCACTGCATGGCGGCTCGCCCCGATCCATGCAGCTTCGTAGCTCATCCCGAATCTTGCGCCACCGATCTTCGCGGCTAGCGTTAGAGGCGCATGTGCAGATGGCCGAGGGGGCACGTTCCTGAATCCGCGACATTGCATCTAACGTGGCCGGCAGCTCGTCGACACTAACTTCTGTCTCACCTTGCGTCGTCATATTGCGCAATCGATCCCGTAATAATGTCGCCCGCGCGACTTGAATTTCAATTCGCTCGAGATGGTTGCGCAATAGGTCCGTGAGAGACGACCGCCCCTCGATGGCTTTGCGGATCTCAGGAAGCGAGAAGCCGAGCTCACGCAGCGCCCGTATCTGACAGACGCGTTGTAGGCTTTCACGATCGTACATGCGGTGACCGCCACCGGTACGTTCCGCGACCGTCAACAACCCCGTATGTTCGTAATGATGCAGAGTGCGTACCGTTACACCGGTCGCCTCTGCAAGTTCTCCAATGCGCCATCGGCGCCGTCGTGGTGTGGCTTTTGTCATGGTCCTCAATTTGCAAGCCTACAACCTGACGTCACGTGAGAATCAAGTGATTTCAATGATCTAGATGATGGTGTCTTGCTGCGAACCCCAGGAGCACTGAGCGCATGCTGTTAATCAATCAGCCGAGACAAGTGCAAGCATCAAGTTCGCCAGCGACGCCAATTCGTCCCTCGCTGCGCGTTGGATCACAAGTCTGGCGATCGCTACGCGATTCTCGCCGGTTCGCATGCATGTCGGTAAAGACGCGATTGCTCGATCAAAAAGATTTCCCAAGCTCGCGAGATCCTCCGGGTCGTAGACTCCGCTCGGCTTCTCCAACAGTAAGCTCCTTTCATTGCGGCACCTTCGCTGCACGTGGCGAAGCCGTTTGGCTGTGGTAGGGCAAAAACGAGACGGAGCGGCGACGTGCGCGAAAGAATGTGACAGGTGCGTTCGTGTGGTGCCGTTGTGCAACACGGCGTTTGCTTCCCTTTTGTCCAACACTGCCTGACCGAAACTGTGCAATTTCCGCTGGATGCTGCCGCAGCAGCGGCCATTTGCTGTCTGATCGCCACGCGAAGCGAAAGCAGGTACATGCAGCCCCGCTTGCTCTTGAGACACAGCTTCACGAACGGCTGCCCAGACAAAGTACTGATCTGATCAGATGGGTGGCGCGGCCGCCCGCTCGGCACCTAGCAGCGTTTTCGACGCGCTGCTAGTCCTGTTGAGATGGTTTTGTGGGCGCGAAGGCGTTGTTCGCGCATGGCAACATCTGGTTTTGGAATGCCACCAGATGATGGCTGCTCTTCAACGGCGCAAGTCTGCGACGCAAAGCGCCAGTATGATGAGAGAAGGCGGGCCGCAAAAACCATTCCCGGTATGTATCTGAACGCAAGCGCAGCTCGCGCGGTTGGCGGAACGTTACTCGCGATTGAGGACGAGCCTCGAAGGATCGCTCCGATACCCGTTGGACGTGGAGGCGCTCAAAACGAGTCAACACGCCCCCAGCGCAGCGCGGCCGCGCCGGGAAAAAACGACGTGCCATAACTCCTACAGCAATAACTCGCATATCCAGACGTGAGCCGGATCAGTGTTGCGCAGCACAGTCCAGCTGTCGCGGGTAATGGCTTGCTCGTCCAGAAGCTCACTCACTTTCATCCTCGAACAGTATCGCTTTGGGGTGCGAGCTGGACATAGATGCTTTGGGTAAGATTGGCAAATCATGTTACCGCACCGAAGTAGCTCTTCGAAGTCAGCGGTGAGGGGCCGCAACTCGGGAGTAATGGCGGCGGCATCCCGCGCGCCACGCGCCACGACACTTTCGAAAATAACACCACGGTCGCGAGATCCGAAAGGATGACCTGCACCCACCATCCGATGTGGTGCTTTGGCATTACTGCTGCGATCGCCGGGACCGTAGACGGCAAGGAGAATGCCCACCGGAGGCCAACAGCGGTGCGGGTGCCTACCAGTGTCCACGTTTGCAGCCTCGATCGCAGGTATTGGTCTACAACCTGACGCGGTGTACGATTCAAGGGTTTTTAGTGCCAAGCCAGATTTCTTTCACCTGACTGGCCGGATCATTTCGCGAGCTCTGAGCTCAGCTCATGTAGAACAGTGCGATGCAGCCGTCGTGTCAGGAAAGTCATGCGGAGCGCCGCCGAACGAGCTGTATGAAGCGCAAGATCGTCACGCCAGCGCGAGATCAATAGCGCCGCCGACCCGATCAAACTACGCTCAAACGCGCCAATCCGAACACCAGCGAGGACCGGAGCCTCGAGCCTGGCGTAGATCTGGTTAACCGAGATTAGATCGCAAACGGCCGAACAATGCTAGAACGGGCCGTGACATTGGTTGGTCTCGGACGGAGAGACCATCATGGATGCCTCTTGCAAGAACATGTTGCGCATCCAAATGCTTGCAGGATCAGTATTATGAATGGCCGGCCACTGGACGGCCTCGGTGAATGTGAGAAGTCGCAGCGGAGGTTCGATGACCCGCAGGGGCATCGTGTCTGCGAAATGGCTGACCAGTCTTGAGGGCATACTCGCTATACGGTTGGTGCCCAATAACATAGGCGGAATCATACCAAAACCCTGCACTGCGACCTCGGTGCGTATCTTGAAACCATGCTCGAGCAAGAGCCATTCGTGAAAGGAGGGCCTCAGGGAGCCCCCGAACCGGGCTTCCACGTGCCCGATCGACATGTACTTCTCGAACGTAAGTCGCGGCGCCAGCTGCTTGTTCATGGGGCAGCCCACGCAAACGAACGTGTCCTCGAACAGTGCCGCCTTGGGATGCGCACTCGACATGAACATCTCCGGATACATGAGAAAATCGACTTCACCGCGCCGGAGAAGTTCATCGGGTTCCTCTAAGGGCGGCAGCAACTCGAAATTGATCGTCGGAGCTTCCCGCGCGACGCGGTCCACGATTCTTCGAAGAAACACGACAGTCATGAAGTCGGACAGGATGATCCTGAATCGCCGATTCGATTGAGACGGAGTGAAGCCCTCCGGAGAAATGATGGAGAGCTGAATGTGAGCGAGAGCCTCGCGAATTGGGGCTGCGAGCGCTTGAGCCCGCGGCGTTGGGAGAAGCTTCCGACCCCTCATCGTGAATAGCTCATCGCGAAAGTAAGTGCGAAGCCGCGCGACGGCAGCACTCATGGCAGGTTGACTGAGGTTGATGCTTCTTGCCGCCGCAGTGAGATTGCCTTGCGTCACCAGGGCGTCGAACGCGACGAGGAGATTCAGATCGAGGCCCTTGAAACGCATAATCTTGAGTGATCCACCGTGTGAATGTGTTCTATCGATACAATCGATTTTACCATTTGTACCGACTGAGGATAGCAAAGGATAGTTTAGCGAGATGCCAGATCTATCAGAATGGTTACAAATCGTAGCGCGTCTCAGCCCAGCGCCAGGGATCGATCAAGACATCTGGACCGTGCGGTCGCAGTTTCGCGCGTGTTGCGCAAGCCCTATCTCGGCGAGCTAGCACGGTGGGGATCCGCAAATGTGCGTGGGCGTATAGGACGAGCAAACCATCGTATGGCTTCGCCAACCCATTCTATACCGGCCGTGTACCGCTGTAGAATTGAGCGAACGCTTAACCTGACCGTAGATTTCCCTCCAGTTGGACCCCTTCGGTTGCGGGTGCCAAATGTGTTTTGGTCGCATCCGATTGCGTCCTTGCTGCGGAGAAATCGTGCCGAACATGCAAGCGAAGCCGTCCTTGGTGAATCTGATGCGAGTTGCGCACACGCTCGACGTCGTATCCATTGTGAATGCAGATCGGTCAGTGCGTGAAGGTCTGACAGATATGGTTTTTTCGGCGGGTTACGTACCCGAACCCTTCGAGAGCGCAGACGAGTTCTTGAAATCGGGCCGCCGTTTGATCACGTCGTGCTTGATCGCGGACATGCAGTCGAGCGTGATGAGTGGCTTTGAGCTTTTCCATCATCTGGCTGCATCCGGAGGCGCGATTCCCACCGTTCTGCTCACAGACAGCTTCGAAAACGATATGAGGCGAGTCCTGCAAACGGGACTCCAGTTTTTGAGCAAGCCTTTCGAGCGTAGCGAACTGCTGGCGTGCGTCAGGAGCCAGATAATGAATAGGAATTACTCTCTATGAAAATGATCGCGCCCGGATCCACACGAGGTGCTTCGGCGCGCCCTCCAGTTCGTTGGAGGCTGTGCTGGGAGAACGAGCTTCAACTTGCTGACCATATTGAGTTGTCCGACTTCTTCCGGAAGACCTATGGTCCGACCGGGGCATTCAATGCAAAGCCCTTTGAAGGTCATCGAAGCTGGGCCGGCGCAAGGCCTGAGATTCGCGCAATCGGCTACGATGATCGTGGTGTTGCGATTCACATCGGCGCACTGCGCCGCTTCATAAAAGTGGGTGAGGTCGATCTGCTTGTGGCTGAACTCGGATTGTACGGGGTGCGCCCGGATCTCGAGGGGCTCGGAATCAGCCACTCCATCCGCGTGATGTATCCCGTATTGCGAGATCTTGGGGTGCCGTTCGGTTTTGGCACGGTCCGATCTGCCCTGCAGAAACATATTACCAGGCTGCTCGGGCGACAGGGATTGGCGACTGTTTTGCCAGGGCTCCGTGTCCGGTCCGCTCGTCCGGATATCTATCTCACTGTGCCTCCGACGCGTGTGGAGGACGTGGTCGGCCTCGTTCTGCCGATTGCGAGGCCAATGAGCGAATGGCCGGCCGGTGAGATGATTGAACGAAACGGGCCAGAACTGTGACGTCCGCAGACGGCGAAATTAAAGCGCGGAGCGACTACGCCGACCCCGGCGGAGAGCACTGCGTCTATCTCACATTTGATGATGGGCCCAACCCGCATTGCACGCCGGCTATCCTAGATGTGCTGGCGCAGCATCGGGCCCCCGCCACCTTCTGCGTGATCGGTGCATATGCAGCGGGTCAGCCGGAGCTGATGCAGCGCATCGTCGCAGAAGGGCACGAAATCGCAAACCACACAATGACGCACCCGGATTTATCCAAATGCAAGCCCGATGAGGTGGAATACGAGATCCTCACAACGAACAAGGTCATCGGAATGGCCTGCCCGCGAGCCTCTGTGCGGCACATGCGTGCGCCGTATGGGACTTGGACCAAGGAGGCCCTCGCCGCGTCGGCGAAGGCCGAACTGGCAGCCCTGCATTGGTCAGTCGACCCGCAAGACTGGTCTCGTCCTGGCGGCGAGGCGATTGTTGCCGCGGTGCTGGCCTCGGCACGCCCGGGGGCGATCGTGCTCCTGCACGACGGGTGCCCTCCCGACGAGTTGGAACGCTGCCCTCACTCTGGTCGGCGCGACCAGACTGTGACGGCGCTCGCCAAGCTCATTCCAGCACTGCATGACCGTGGATTTGCAATCCGGTCGCTTCCTCAAACAAACTGAATAGATCAATTCCCATGAGCCTGCTTGCCACCATCGGCACCGTTGCTGTTGCCTCATACGCGTTGCTCTCCAGCGTTCATAAGAGCGCGCAGGCGCTTTATGCGCTGCGAACCGACGCCTCACTGCCGCCGTACGACTCGGTCGACGCCGGTGCTCTGCCCAGCGTGGACGTCATCGTGCCCTGCTTCAACGAGGACCCGCGCACGCTGGCGGCCTGCCTGAAGTCTCTTGCAAGCCAGGACTACCCAGGGCGATTGCAGGTTTATGTCGTCGATGACGGCTCTGCAAATGTCGCAGCAGTGGCCCCGGTCCATGCGAGCTACGCATATGACCCGAGGTTCGACGTCATTCTGCTGCCAAGCAACGTTGGAAAGCGCAAGGCGCAGATCGCAGCGATACGCCGGTCGTTCGGCGATCTCGTGCTCAACGTCGATTCCGACACGGAAATCGCCAGCGACGTGGTCAGCAAACTCGTACGCAAGATGCAGGATCCAGCCGTCGGCGCGGCCATGGGGCAATTGACGGCCAGCAACCGGAACGACAGCTGGCTGACCCGATTGATCGACATGGAGTACTGGTTGGCTTGCAACGAGGAGCGCGCGGCGCAGACGCGCTTTGGTGCCGTCATGTGCTGCTGCGGGCCGTGTGCCATGTACCGCCGCTCCGCGCTGCTATTGCTGCTGGACCAGTACGAGACGCAGTTCTTCCGGGGAAAGCCGAGCGACTTCGGTGAGGACCGCCATCTGACGATCCTCATGCTCAAGGCAGGGTTTCGAACCGAGTACGTTCCGGACGCCATCGCCGCCACGGTGGTCCCGGACAGGCTCTTGCCCTATCTGCGGCAACAGCTCCGCTGGGCGCGGAGCACTTACCGCGACACGCTGTTGGGCTTGCACCTGTTGCCCGGCCTGGACCGGTACCTTACGCTCGACGTGCTCGGACAGAACCTCGGGCCGCTGCTGCTCGCCATCTCATCGATTGCCGCGCTCGCTCAGCTCGCGCTCACCGGCACCGTGCCCTGGTGGACCGGTCTGACCATCGTCGCGATGACCATGGTTCGATGCAGCGTGGCGGCCCTCCGTGCCGGCGAGCTTCGATTTATCGGCTTCTCGCTGCACACCCCGATCAACATCTTCCTCCTGCTCCCGATGAAAGCCTATGCGCTCTGTACCTTGAGCAACAGCGACTGGCTCTCGCGCAAAGTAGCGCAATCATCAGACGTCGATGAGTCGAAGGCCTCGATCGAAGACGCGACAAATGGACCAAGCCTTAACCCGGGATCGGAAGCGCCTGGCTCAATTCGCAGGGCAGGTCTTTCGCGCGCTCCCTCGCAGCTGATCGCGTCTGATGGCATTGCCGCCGCGACTGACTGACAGCTTTGTAGGGGATTTAGTGGTGAGCGTGGACAAGACATATCAATCGTTGCAACGGGAGCTGACCAACGATGACCCATGGCGGCTTGACGACAATCCGTTCGAACGTGAGCGTCACACCCAATTGCTACGGCTATCGCTGTCGAACGGCGCCGTCTCAACCGGCCTCGAGATCGGGTGCGCGGCCGGTGCATTCACAGAGAAGCTTGCTCCTCACTGCAAACGGCTCACGGTCATCGATGTTATGCCGCGAGCGATCGGTCGAGCGGTCCAGCGGACCAAGAGGTGGTCGCATATCAGCTGGGCGGCGACCGATATTCTGCAGTTCTCGACCGAAGAGCTGTTCGATCTGATCGTGGTCGCCGAAGTTCTCTACTATCTCGAAGACATGACACGGATGCGTACCGCAATCGACAAGCTGGTGAAGATGCTTGCTCCAGGTGGGCACCTGGTCTTCGGATCTGCACGTGATGCCATCTGCAGGCGATGGGGGCATGTCGCTGGCGCCGAGACAGTCATCACGATGTTGACTGAAGCGCTCATTGAGGTCGAACGCGTGCAGTGCCAGGGGCAGTCGGCTGACGAAGACTGCTTGTTGGTCCGCTTTCGCAATCCGGAGCGATCTTCGATTTGTTCTAACGGCCGAGCTTGAAAGGAGCTACGATGCGCATTTGCGGTATTAAGTTGACGCATGACGGGGCAGTCGCTCTGATCGAGGACGGCCGGGTGGTGTTTTGTGTCGAACAGGAGAAGCTGAACAACAATCCGCGTTATCAAACTATCGACAACCTGGATGCCGTTGTTGGCGCCTTGGCGGAGCACGGGCTGGATCCGAGCGATGTTGATCAGTTCGTCATTGATGGCTGGGATGGAGAGTTCGAGTCACAGTTTGAAGTCCTTAGTGGGACGACGACCATCAAGCTCAAGGGCGCGCCGTATGTCGAACGGCAAGGCGATAGCCCCCTGACGTCCCGCGATCGGATCGGCCTCATGCTTGATGGGAAGCTATATCCCTATCAAAGCTATCCCCATGTCACCGGGCACGTAGCATCCGCATACTGCGCCAGCTCGTTTGCCAAATCCGGACAATCTGCTTTCTGCTTGGTGTGGGACGGCTGCATTTTTCCGCGCCTCTACTATGTCGAGCCCCACGGCATCCGGTTCATCGAGTGCCTGTTTCCGATAATAGGTCACGCCTATGCGACGGCAGGACACCACTTTGGACCTTACAGGCGGGCAGACCGGACCAGCTGGGATCTCGGTATTGCCGGCAAGCTGATGGCCTA
Source organism: Bradyrhizobium sp. 197 (assembly GCF_023073375.1). NCBI lineage: Bacteria > Pseudomonadati > Pseudomonadota > Alphaproteobacteria > Hyphomicrobiales > Nitrobacteraceae > Bradyrhizobium > Bradyrhizobium sp. 197. The sequence goes on from NZ_JADPJJ010000070.1 coordinate 29,892, forward strand.
TATCGCACTGGGATCGCCCGACGAGGATTGTATTAAGACGTTTCATGAACTTTATGAGGCCCACTTTGCCACGGATGCTGAGGGCGCTTGTCCTGAGCTTGAAGAGATCAACAGCTCACAATCGCCACTTGAAGCTCTGCACGACTTCTTCGATGCGTGCGCAATGCGATTGAAGGAAAAACAGGCCCAAGACGTCCTTGCGTCATTTCACGTGTTTCTAGAGCGTCTGCTGGTTCGCACCATTGCTGATGTGGTGGAGCGGCATTCGAATCTTGCGGGGGCGCGTAACCTCTGCATATCCGGCGGCTGTGGCCTGAATATTAAGTGGAATAGTGCATTTCGTGCGACAGGCCTGTTCGATTTCGTGTGGGTGCCGCCCTTTCCGAACGACAGCGGCTCAGCCATTGGTGCTGCTTGCTCTGCATTGGCGGCACAGCAAGGCTTTAGAGCTCTGGAATGGTCGGTCTACAGCGGACCGGCCGTGCGTCCCAGCGAAGTCCCGCCCGAATGGGAGGGCGCGCCCTGCACTATGGGCCAACTTGCGGCAATCCTCGCTTGCGACAAGCCCGTGGTCTTCCTTGCCGGGCGTGCCGAGCTCGGGCCGCGAGCCTTGGGTGGCAGAAGCATTCTCGCGGCTGCGAGCTGGGAAGGAATGAAAGATCATCTCAACGACGTCAAACTTCGTGAGCATTTCAGGCCGGTAGCGCCGATATGCCTGGAGGATCGTGCCGCGGAGATTTTTAGCCCTGGAATACCTGATCCGTACATGCTGTTCGATCACCAGACGCGACCAGAATGGCGGGACAAAATTCCCGCCGTCGTGCATCTCGATGGATCTGCTCGTCTACAAACCGTTTCTAGAACCTCTCAGCATGAAGTGGCCGAGCTTCTCGTCGAATACGAGAAGCTCACAGCCATTCCGCTGCTTTGCAATACCAGCGCCAATCTGCATGGACGCGGCTTTTTCCCGGATGCTGCCGCCGCGTGCCAGTGGGGACGCGTCGATCACGTATGGTGTGACGGCCTGCTTTGGACAAAAAAGCGCGCAAGCGGGGAAGCGGCGGGAACAACGTCCGTCGCGATGGCGTAAGCAAATGTCAACCGCGGCAGTCGACCTTTTCCAGGTGAGCAAGTTCTACGACGACAGGGTCGTCGTGGACGCTCTTTCGTTTACGGTCTCGCCGGGAGAGTGCTTCGGTCTGCTGGGACCAAACGGCGCGGGTAAAAGCACGCTTGCGCGTTTGATCCTGGGTGTTGCATCGCCCGACGCAGGTAAGATATGCGTGCTCGGCGAGCCAGTGCCGGCGCGGGCGCGCTTGGCGCGCCGGGGGATCGGGGTTGTCCCACAGTTCGATAACCTTGATCTTCAGCTCACGGTGCGCGAAAACTTGCTCGTTTTCGGGCGCTACTTCGCCATGAGCGCGGCTGAGGTGGAAGCGGTCACGCCGTCACTGCTCGAATTCGCACGCCTGGAGAACAAGGCGGACGCGCGAGTCGCCGAACTGTCCGGCGGCATGAAGCGACGCCTGACGTTGGCACGGGCCCTCATTAACGATCCGCAGCTCTTGGTCCTTGATGAGCCGACGACCGGCCTCGATCCGCACGGCCGTCACCTGATTTGGGAACGCTTGCGCTCGTTATTAGGGCGCGGCAAAACGATCCTTCTCACCACCCACTTCATGGAAGAGGCGGAGCGATTGTGCGACCGCCTGTGCGTGCTCGAGCACGGCCGTAAGATCGCCGAAGGTCAGCCTCGCGCGCTGATCGAGCAGCAGATCGGCTGCCAAGTGATCGAGATTTACGGCGGTAACCCGCACGAACTGCTGCCGCTGGTCAGACCCCAAGTGCAGCGCGCTGAGGTGAGCGGGGAGACGCTGTTCTGCTATGTCACGGATCCAGAGCAGGTGCGCCTCCGGCTTGTCAACCGCACGGATCTGCGCTTTCTGCAGCGTCCTCCAAATCTGGAGGATGTGTTCTTGCGGCTAACCGGGCGAGAGATAAAGGACTGAACGATGTGGCAACGTTTTGCGCCGGCGCTCCCTGCTAATCCATGGAACTGGATGGCGGTATGGCGCCGCAATTTTCTGGTTTGGCGGAAAGTTGCTCTGGCATCGGTTCTTGGGAATCTGGCCGAGCCGATGAGCTCTCTGTTCGGTCTCGGTTTTGGCCTTGGAATGATCATAGGTGGTGTTGAGGGCACCTCATACATCTCGTTTCTGGCGGCTGGAATGGTTGCCACAAGCGCGATGGTGTCCGCAACCTTCGAAACGATCTATGCGGCTTACGCTCGCATGCAGACAAATTGCACCTGGGAGGCAATGCTCTGTACGCCCCTTACGCTCGGCGACATTGTCCTCGGTGAAGTGGCATGGGCAGCGAGCAAGGCCTTGCTCGCCGGGACCGCGATCACGATTGTGGCCGTCGCGCTGGGTTACGCAGAGTGGTCATCCATTCCCTATGCGTTACCAGCCATCGCCCTCACTGGCGTTACTTTCGCGAGCCTCGCAATGGTCGTTTCAGCACTTGCACCGAGCCACGACTATTTCATCTTCTACCAGTCGCTTATTCTTACGCCCATGATGTATTTAAGCGGGACGATCTTCCCAATGAGCCAGTTGCCCGGTTCGTTTCAACGCATCGCAGCCTTATTGCCGCTGAGTCATTCGGTCGATCTCATTCGTCCAACAATGCTTGGTCGACCGGTTGACAGCGTCGGATTGCATGTGGGCGCACTTTGCATCTACGCAGCAGTTCCCTTCCTCGTCTCGGCCGTGCTCCTTCGGCAGCGCCTGATGCGGTGAGAGGAATAAGGTCTAAAGCGAAGCATCGCGTGTGCGAGATGAGATATTGGGCTTAGCGAACTTCCAATCGCGTGCGACGCTTATATGCGTCTCGTCAGCTAGCGATGCCTGATCGGCCCCGCGGGGCCTACTCCCAAAGCAAGCGATACGAAATAGGCCAACAGGCCTCTCAGGATTAACGGAGAACAAGATGCTGTGTCTAGGATTGAGTGGCGGCCTCGACAAGGTCTATGAAAACCCCCTTGGGCTGCCGGGCACGTTTCTGCACGACGGCGCCGCGGTACTTGTCAAGGACGGGCGCGTGATCGCTGCCGTGGAAGAGGAGCGCCTTAACCGGATCAAACATTCAAACAAGCTCCCGAGCAGTGCGATCGAATACTGTCTTGCAGCCGCGGGTGTGGAGCTTCGCGACGTCGATCGTATTGCGTTCTACGCTACTGAATCCTATTGCAATGCAATGCTCGAACGGTTGTTTATCTCACAACCGGAAATCTCAATTCCCCTAGATGCGAATCTGCTGCTACGGCACCTTCTAGCCACGGAGTTCGGTACCCAAGTTGATCCTTCCCGGGTGTCATTCGTAGGCCACCATCAGGCCCACGCCGTGAGCGCTCTGGCGATGTCGGGTTTTGAAGATAGCCTGGTCCTCGCGATCGACGGTTGTGGCGACTTCCTGTCGGGTCTCTTGGCTGTCGGGTCAGGCAGCGAAATGACCGAGCTTATGACGTTTCCAGAGAATAACTCTCTCGGACTGTTCTATCTGGAGACGATCCGATATCTCGGCTACGGCCTGTTCGACGAGTATAAGGTTATGGGACTGGCTCCTTACGGAGATCCCGCACGCTATCGTGAGCTCTTTTCGCAATTCTATGAGCTCTGCGCAAACGGTGGCTACCGCGTTCACCTCGAACGTATCGGCCCAGCATTGCTGCACAATATCGAGGTCCGGCGAAAGGGAATGCCGTTCACGCAACAGCATCGAGATGTGAGCGCATCGTTGCAGGAGGCGCTGGAGCGGATCGTGTTTCACATTCTGCGGCATTACCGTGAGTCGACCGGAATGAAACGGTTGTGCCTGGCTGGCGGGGTGGCCCACAACTGCACGCTGAACGGAAAACTCCTGTATTCAGGCCTGTTCGAAGACATCTTCGTGCAGCCGGCTGCGCATGACGCCGGATGCGCATTGGGCGCGGCATTGATGGTGTCGAACGAGGCCGGGCAGCCTGCGCCCCGCGAGCGACTACAGACGGTTTATTGGGGGCCAGATGTCGGCAGCGACGATAGCATCGAAAAGGAACTGAAGGGATGGGCCGGACACCTCGAGTTTGAACGGACCGCTGACGTCGCAACCAGAGCAGCCGAGTGGATGGTTGATGGCGCCGTGATCGGGTGGGTACAGGGCCGATCGGAGTTCGGCCCTCGTGCGCTCGGCAACCGTAGTATTCTTGCGGACCCGAGGCCCGCGGCGAACAAGGACCGGATCAATGCGATGGTCAAGAAGCGCGAGGGTTATCGACCATTTGCGCCATCGGTTCTGGAGGAGGATGCGGGCGCGTTCTTTGAGTTGCCGGATGGTCGCGCAGAATATCCCTTCATGAATTTCGTCGTTCGCGTGCGCGAATCCAAGCGTGCTTTGCTGGGCGCGATCACGCATATCGATGGTACAGCTCGGCTGCAAACTGTTTCCCGCACGAACAATGCCGCCTATTGGGAACTCATCAATGCGTTCAAGGGCCTGACTGGCGTCCCGATTTTGCTTAATACGTCGTTCAACAACAATGCCGAACCGATCGTAGATTCCGTTGCCGATGCGATTACGGCGTTTTTGTCAACCGAGCTGGATGGCCTTGTGATCGGTTCATTCCTCGTCAAGAAGCGGGCAACAACACTCGAAAGCTGGACTGCACTCGCTGTATCACTGCCGCCCCATGTATCTCTTTACCGGGTTCGCGCTCATGCGGGCCGAGAACGCCAGGAGACAGTCTGCGAGATCCGCATGGGTCACTCCAGCCAGGAGAGCGTGCGCGTCTCGCATGACCTGTTCGACATGCTGATGCAAATTGAGAAGGAAGCTGTTCTTGCCGATCTTCTCGCCAGGGTCACCTCTGATAGGACTAGGCGAGAAGCTCTCGTGAACGAACTGCGCGGGCTCTGGGATCTGCGCCGTATTCGGCTGCATCCGTCACAGACTGCGCGGTAGTAAAAGTGAGCAATGCGGAAGCGGGCTCCTTGGGCGCCTCTTGCATGACCTGCCAATCGCGGTGCCGTGGAGGAGGGTTGCGGGTTGATCGCCTTGCGTCCAGGTGACCAGCCGTCCATCGGTGAGGATCGGAATCGCAGATGAGTAGGTGCGCCACACAAAACTGCTCTTATGCAACGAGAAGGGTTTAATAACTTGACGAAGGAACGCTTTGTTATTTCTCGGAGGCGTACCGGCTTTGGTGACTGTCTCTGGTCGCTGGCGTCAGCCTGGTCGTACGCGCAGCGGACCGGGCGGACGCTCGTCGTTGACTGGCGCGGTTCCTGCTACATCGACCGACCGTTCAGCAACGCCTTTCCGGTGTTCTTCGAGCCGGTTGAGGACATCGCTGGGGTACCGGTGATTTGCGATGACCGGATCAACCAGCTCTCGTTTCCCGGACCGTTCTTCCCGCGGTGGTGGAATAGGCCGTCGATCGACTGCATCAATCGTCCGGATGAGCAGATCTTCCGAGAACGTGACGAACTGACCGAGCTGTTCCAGGCGAGAGAAGATAACGAAGCCAACACCATTGTCTGTGACGCCTGCCTGATGTGGCGTTGTGGCGAGGCAGCCGAACGACTGATCTTTCGGAACATCAAGCTCAGGTCTGAGATTCAAGCGCGGATCGACGCCTTGTATGAGGAACATTTTGGCGGCCATAGCATCATTGGCGTTCATGTTCGGCACGGCAATGGCGAAGATATCATGGACCATGCGCCGTACTGGGCCGATTCGGAACTCGCCTTTCGTCAGGTCTGCATGGCAATCCGTAAAGCCAAGGCTTTGCCATATCCAAAGCCTGTAAAGGTCTTCCTGTGCACGGACAGTGCACAGGTGCTCGACCGCCTATCAGGTCTGTTTCCCGATGTCTTCGTCGTACCAAAACGTTTCCAGGTCGATCGGGCAGGGCCGTTGCATAGTGCGGAAATGGGAATTGAAGGTGGAGCTTCCGCTCTCATTGACATGTATCTTCTTGCGCGATGCGCTACCGTGATCCGCTTTCCCCCCACCAGCGCCTTCACGCGCTATGCCCGTCTGCTCGTTCCGCGGATTATTGAATTCGACCAGCGCAATCCGGAGCGCTTGACCCTGATCGATAATCCCTACGAGCATGTCGCGGCTTCCTGAAGCGCCAGAATGTGGGCCTGAACAATGGCGGGCTAGATCATCGGTCTGATACTGCTGGCTTCGACACGGTCGAGTTTCGCAACGTGTCGCAGGAACGTTGGATGGCGACTTCCGTCCCGCAAGCGACGGCTGACCGGCGCACTACCATGGATGCGGTGCGGTGGGAGGGCGAACGCCTGAGAAGCGTAAGGCCGATGCCAGCGGGGCCGGCGGTCTTGCCCGGCAACACTTCGGGCCCTCCGGTGTAAGTCGAGTCGCGCGGAAAGCTTACAGTTCTGTCATCCTCCAGCCAAGTCCGCCGTCGCTGGCCAGACGGTGAAAAGCACGGCAATGGCGGTCCGGGTCGCCCAGGAAATCTAACGTAACAGACAGTCACGTCAGAATGTCCCAGCAGCAAGGAGGCGCGTCCGGTAGATGGATCGCCTTTGCTGGGCAGGGCTTTCGTTTTCTGGACGACGGCCTTTGTTCATGCTCCGCTCGCGGAGTCCTTTCGGACGGAGGTGTGATGAACCGCGTGGCCGACGGCCCATCGGTATTGCTCAAGAGCCGTATGTGCGGCCGCGCGTATCCAGGCCGAGAGCAACTTGGACGAACCGGCCATTAAATCCTGATCTCCGCCCGCAGCTAATCTATCTCGTCTAGCGCGCATGACCCACAGACCACTCGTGGAGTGGTGACGCAGTCAGCTCGCCATGGAAACCCCAGCCTCTGGCTCGAAGGCGTAGCGCACGCAGTGGGCGGCACCCGGGAGCTCGACGACAGCCATTGCTGCGGCGTTGCCGGTGTCGCAAAGCAAACAGGCCAGATGTTCGAAACCTGCCATTTGCGACGTAAAAGCGCGCCACCTGTGCCCTGCTTCGCTCTGGCCCGGATCCTGCACCAGGTGCACGGGCGAGGGGAGCGGAAGGGAGTCGCGTGTGAATCTAGGTCTACCAGATGACAACGCGGTCGCAGCTAAATCGTCGGAAACGGACCCTCGTGGTCCAATTCACGCCGATGGAGCGGGCCGTCCGCTGCGTGAGCGGAAGACGCTGGTATTGACCGGGGCATCGCGCGGTATCGGTCGCGCCACGGGAAGATTGTTTTCGGAAGCCGGTTGGCGCATCATTTCTTGCGCGCGCCAACCATTCGACGCGGTGCGCTGCCCATGGGACTCAGAGGGGGATAGCTATATCGAAGTCGACCTGAGCGATCATCGGACGCTACCGCGCGTGATTGCTCAGATAAAGGAGCGCCTTGCCGGCGCACCGCTGCAGGGACTGATAAACAATGCCGGAAACTCACCAAAAACGCCAAACGGTGCCCGGCTCACGTCGCTGGCGACCTCAGTCGATACCTGGATGAGCGTGTTCCACCTGAATCTGGTGGCGCCGATCCTGCTCGCGCAAGGTCTGTTCGATGAGCTAAAAGCGGCTTCAGGCTCGATCGTCAATGTGACTTCGATCGCCGGTGCGCGGGTGCATCCATTTGCAGGCACGGCATATGCCACGTCGAAAGCTGCGCTCGCTTGTCTCACGCGCGAAATGGCGCACGACTACGCCTCACATGGCATTCGCGTCAATGCGATCGCGCCCGGCGAAATCAAGACGGACATTTTGTCGCCTGACACGGAAGCGCATCTTGTGCCAAAGATCCCACTACGCCGGGTGGGTACACCCGAAGAGGTCGCCAAGGTCATTTTCTTCCTATGTTCAGATGCGGCAAGTTATGTCACTGGCGCCGAAGTGCCGATCAATGGCGGGCAACACTTGTGAGTGAATCCGTCCCTGGCGAACCCGGCTAACTGAGCTTTATCGATGGAAGCCATGTTGGCCGGGCGAATCCGCGCAGCGAGTTGGAAAGAATAAAGCGCAAAATCTAGTCACTGTAAGTGCTGCCGGCGTGCCATGAAGAGCCGTCATCTCTCGCCCCCGCCCTGAGAGCTGGATGTCAGATCGAGGCAGGCATGCAACACGAGTCTAACAAGTCCGATCGAGGTGATGGGGAGGACCAAGAAAGGAACGGAGAAGTCACTATGCTGGACAGCGTTTCCCCGCGCGAAACACCAAACTCAACCTCCGGCGCGGCCCCTTCCGCTTCTATTCTGCCATCGCAAGAGAAATCGCTAAGCACGATCTTTGAAATAGCGCACACGCTCACCGCCGTATGCCGGCTCGAAGCCAAGCTGGCGAGCGTCATCGAGCGTCTGCCATCGCTCGTGCAGATGCGGCGCGGCATCGTATGCCTGTTCGAACATGACGGGGTGCCCGAGATCATCGTAGACGGCGGGCGGAGCGAAGGGCGCGACGCGCGTTGCGGGGGGCGCTTGCCGCAAGGAGCAATTGATCAAATTGTGGCGACGGGGCGGCCGCTCATCGTCGAGAACGTAGCGCTGCATTCGATCTTCAGTTCTTCGGACGTCGAGATGCTAGACGCTGCCGGTAACACGTGCGTTGCCTTCATCGGCGTGCCCATAGAGATTGACGAGAAAGTTGTGGGTACGCTGAGCATCGACCGCGTCGCAGACAACGAGACGCATGCGCAGCTCGAGGACGACCTCCGCCTGGTGACGATGGTCGCAAGCCTTCTGGGCCAGACGGCGAAGCTGCATTGCACCTTTGTGCGCGACCGCGGGCGGCTTATGGACGAGGAGTTCGGGCCGCAGAAGCAGCCGTCGTCCGAGCTCAAGCCTCATGGGCGGGAGCGTAAGAAGGTCCAAGTCGAGGGAATTATCGGCGACAGTCCGGCGCTGCGCGCGATGCTTGAGAAGATCGAGCTGATCGCAAAATCGAATAGCACAGTTCTGTTGCGTGGCGAATCGGGTACCGGCAAAGAGCTGGTAGCGAAGGCTATTCACGAGCGTTCAGCGCGCGCCAAACGCCCCTTTATCAAGCTGAATTGCGCAGCCCTCACCGAGACGGTGCTGGAATCCGAATTGTTCGGTCACGAGAAAGGGGCGTTTACGGGCGCATTCAACGCGCGCAAGGGTCGCTTCGAACTCGCGGACAAGGGAACGTTGTTTCTGGATGAGATTGGCGAGATCTCGGCGTCGTTCCAGGCGAAACTCCTGCGCGTGCTTCAGGAGCAGGAGTTTGAGCGGGTGGGCGGCAATCAGACGATCAAAGTCGACGTCCGCGTGATTGCTGCCACGAACAAGAATCTTGAAGAGGCGGTGGCAAGGAAGGAGTTTCGTGCCGATCTCTATTATCGCATTAGCGTGGTTCCTCTGCTACTGCCGCCGCTGCGCGAAAGACGCACTGATATTCCGCTTCTCGCCGCTCGATTCTTGAAGAACTTCAACAATGAGAACGGCCGTGCTCTGGTCTTCGAGTCAAGTGCGATTGACGTTCTTATGAATTGCGGATTTCCCGGGAATGTCCGTGAGCTGGAGAACTGTGTGCAGCGGACCGCGACCCTGGCGCACGGATCGTCGATCGCAAGAGACGATTTTGCCTGCCGGCACGGGCAATGCCTGTCGGCCACGCTATGGAAGTGCGGGCCGGAGCAAGTGGCGCGACAGCCGAGCCCGATAATCTCACTTCCCGCGAGGCTGAGCATGCCGCCGACACAAGCTGTGGCACACGTTCAGCCGGTCGGTAGCGAACTGACGCCGCTAGAGCCACCCGGCCGACCCAACATAGGTGCCGCCAAGGTCACAGATGGCGAGCGCGTAGTCGCAGCGATGGAAAGGTCCGGGTGGGTACAGGCAAAGGCGGCGCGCTTGCTTGGACTGACGCCGCGCCAGATTGGCTATGCCTTGAGAAGGCACCGTATCGAGATCAAGCGCTTCTGAATAAAGAGTCGGCTCGCGTCTCTCTCGATCGCCGGGCGCGGTAGGAGAGCGTGCGCAAGAGGCGGTACTCTGGTCCATGAAGCGGATACGAAACCGATGTGCTCTGCTTGGACGTGGCGGAGCGTAAGCCATCTTCGCGTCAGCCGCGTGCTGGTCATCGTCTGCTTGCAATGTATTCGCCCTATGAGAAATGATTAGGTGTCGAACCAGCGCAAGATCGCGGCCGGGCCGTTTATGGCGCGACTCAGATGAGAGAGATCACGTCCCGCTTTACGCAGCTCGTCGCAGTCCCAACGGTCTCACCGTCAATCGCCAGCCGTTGCATTCCTCTCTCATCGGCGAAGTGCCTGGGGTGGTATGACAGTTGCTATTCGTGGGGAGCCTGCTCAACATCTTAGGAGAAGCATATGCACAGCATCGTCTGCATCAAACAGGTCCCCGACTCCGCACAAATCCGCGTGCATCCTGTCACGAATACGATCATGCGGCAGGGCGTGCCGACGATCATCAACCCATATGATCTGTTCGCACTGGAAGCTGCGCTCGAGCTACGAGACAAGTTCGGCGGTGAAATCACTGTTTTGACAATGGGGCCGCCGTCGGCCGAAGAATCTCTCCGAAAGGCGCTGACATTCGGTGCCGATCGTGCTGTCCTGCTCACCGATCGTAGTTTCGCAGGCTCTGATACGCTGGCGACGAGTTACGCTCTGGCGTGCGCGATTCGCAATATCGGGAAGGAATATGGCCCACCAGACGTCATATTCACTGGCAAGCAGACTATCGACGGCGATACGGCGCAGGTGGGACCTGGCATTGCAAAGAGGCTCGGGGTCCAGCAGCTTACGTATGTTTCAACAATCAAAGCGTTGGACTTCAAAGCACGCACGATTGATGTGGAACGGCGCTGCGAAGGAGGAGTCCAAGTGCTGCGTTCCAACCTTCCTTGTCTCATCAGCATGTTAGAGGCAAGCAATCAAATTCGCCGCGGTGCAATGATCGACGCCCTGCGTGCGGCCCGTGCCTCCATCGTAAAATGGAGCGCTCAAACTGCCGGCGTGGATGACATGGCCAAATGCGGTCTGAGGGGGTCGCCGACGGTCGTCAAGCGTGTCTTCGCGCCCTCCGCACGAGCGGAGAAGGCGACGTGGGTGGAAGCGGCCGAGCAGCCGGCGCAAGCGTTGATCGACGCCATGTTCAAGCGCAACCCTGCGCTCGAGACGGAGCTCGCGCAGCTTGCGCGCGGTACCTCATCCGCCCAAACTAGCGGTGCGTGAAGTCGCCGCTGATCGAGCGGAGCCAGCGACAGCCCGGGTCGTGGTCATGCATTGGCCCGACGCTCGGTGTACCAGGCACGATTCAGGCTTTTCGACCGCTCGCTAAGAATTGGCGAGCTGCGATACACCGGTTCTTCCTATGCGAGCCGTATCGGGACGAGCCGTCGCTGGTGCTGAGTGGGAATGGCTGAGCACTACCGCAACGCTCGATTCGTTCTGTGGTCGAGCGGCGCGATGATAATGCTCGTACTTTGCGGTTACGTGAAAAACGAGCAGAGCTCGCGCGAGGGAGATACATCCCTCGCGCGAGCTCCACGTGCGCTGCCATGCAAACTTAACGGGCACGTCTTGAGGCTGCATGAATTCCGCAGTGGCCCGCGGCCGGCAGAGTGGCACGCGGACTACCGAGATCACCGCAAGGACCGCCACGCACCCCGCTCAGTTCAGTCTTGGACGTGAAGGTCCCCCCGTGGGCGGGCTGCTAACGTGTGGTAAATTGCGCGCTTACGGCCCGGTTAGACCCCTCGGGTCGCGACAGCTTCGCAACTCTGTTGGTGTTTCCTGGATAAATCCTGAGCGCGGCGATAATGCCGAGCAAAGCTGCAAACATCAACCAGAAACCCGGCGAAGCCTTGTCGTCGGTCCGATCGATCAGCCAAGTCGATGCCAGCGGCGTAAAGGTACCAAAGAGAGCTGCGGCGAGTGCGAAGGCTAAAGAAAAGCAGGTTGTACGAACGTGCTTCGGCACGATTTCGACCAAAGCGCCCAACATGGCGCCGCTGTAGGTGCCAAAGTAGAACGAGAACATCATCTCCACTAGCAGCATCTTGCCAAAGCTTGGGTCGGTCACAAGCCAAGACAACGCCGGGTATACAGTCACCAAGGCGAGGCCGGCAATGGTCAGCAAGACCGGCTTCCGACCGATTCTGTCAGAGATCGCGCCGCCAATTGGGTTCCAGATGAAGTTCGTCACGGCGACCAAAAGCGTCACCAAGAGCGTGTTCTGCGAGGACAGCTGCAATACGTGCTTGCCGAACGTAGGCGTGTACACTGTGACGAAATAGAAGGTCGTGGTCGTCAGCATTGCGATCATCATGCCAAGAATGACAATGCGCCAGTTCGCAACTGTGGAGGCAAAGACCTCGCGGGCCGTTGGGTGGGTCTTCATGACGAGAAACTCCGGAGTTTCCTCCAGCGTCCGGCGCAGGAAGAAGATAAGCGGAACGATCAAGCAGCCAAGGAAGAATGGGATCCGCCAGCCCCAGGCGGCAACCATTTCGGCCGGAAGTGCTTCGCTCAAAAAATATCCGATAAGAGCCGCGACAAAGATCGCAACCTGCTGGCTCGAGGACTGAAACGATGTGTAAAAGCCGCGGTTACCCGGAGTGGCAATCTCGGAGAGGTAGACGGAAACGCCGCCAACCTCAACGCCGGCAGAAAAGCCCTGCAACAGCCGTCCGAACAGCACGATCGCGGGTGCGGCAATGCCGATCGTTGCATAGCCGGGACAAAAGGCGATGATGACGGTGCCAATAGCCATAATCGAAAGCGTGATGATCAGGCCTTGCCGACGGCCAATCTGGTCAATATAGGCTCCAAGCACAATCGCGCCAACAGGTCGCATCAAAGCCCCCAGCCAGAACACACCGAAGGTGTTAAGCAGTGAAGCGGTTTCGCTTCCTGATGGAAAGAACGCGTTGCCGATGGCACTGGCATAGAACCCGAACAAGAAGAAGTCGAACTGCTCGAGGAAGTTGCCGCTCGTCGCACGTAAGATGGCGCCAATGCGCGGTTTGGCCTTTGACGCTTGCGCGATGGACGCTGGTGACATGGCGAGTTTCCTCTCGGTTTGAAATGGCCGGTTCCGGAGAAAATCTCACGCCAGCCGAGTGCAGTTTCATGGCCGCGAATCTGCCATCAGGGCACTATCGACCAACCCGTAAGCGCCTGACGTTTCCGGCATATTTTCGGCAATTGCCGCAAACTCGCACAGTTTTTCGGGCGTTATTCCGCTCGCGTCGCAGGAGTGACTCTCAACCTATTGAAACCTCGGGCAATTCTCGGTGGAAAGGTTGTTGTCTGTGGCGTGGCCGAATTCCTCATTGAGCGCACCGACATGCAATGAAAAGCAAGGACGAGATGCATGGCATACGAGCGGCAGGGAAGAGCTGCCGTGAGATGTCTGCTAGAACAGCTCGCGAGCCTGCGATTGGAGCCGAGGTGCGTTAGCATCTCACCCGATGTCCAGCGATTTGGCCTCGAGTTGCTCAACTTAACCTGAGGTTTACGGAAAAGATTTGGTGAGCGTGCTGGTGATCGAGCCCGTCCGATAGCGCCGATCGCCATGCTCGGGCAAGTGCCACGTTGTCCCTCGAAGCGAGGCGCGCCTCGTACTTCGAGGGGCGCTGCGGTCCTAATGCGGTCCAAAACCCGCGCTGAGGGGGAGGATCACAGCGGGCCTCCTCAGCGATAATGGGCTTAATCGAACAGCTTCATCTGGCTTCCACGTCGTATTAGAAACCTGGATGTTTGTCACGAATTATGACCAGGTCCAAGCAATCGGAATGTCGTGATAAGCCCTGCGCGACTGCTTGCTTGCCGGAGGCAAGGCCACGCCAGCCTCGCAACCTGATTGGCCGTAAATTTTGCACATGAGGCTCAGCCTCCGTAAGCGAGGGCTATGAACCGCCGCGAAACCATGCGGTGGCATCGGGCCAGGAGCTGGGCGGCACATCGTAATTCGATCTGACCGAGGCTTGTGCGCATTCGGAATCTGACCGCGACAAAATCCAGGTCGCATCACCTTGCCTTATTCGACAGTTACCGATTTCGCGAGATTTCGGGGTTGGTCGACGTCCGTGCCCATCAGGATGGCCGTGTGGTAGGCCAGAAGCTGCACCGGAATCGCATAAACAATCGACGTAAACGTCGTATCCATCTCCGGCAGCACAATCGTCGCGAGTGAATCCATGGATACCTCTGCGGCTCCCCGAGCGTCCGTTATCAAGATAATCTTGCCGCCGCGTGCGGCGACCTCCTGCATGTTCGAGATGGTTTTTTCGAACACCCGGTCGCAGGGAGCAATGACGATTACGGGAACGCTCTCGTCGATTAAGGCGATCGGGCCGTGCTTGAGCTCTCCGGCCGCATAGCCCTCGGCGTGAATATAGGAGATCTCCTTCAGCTTCAGTGCCCCCTCCAGGGCCAATGGAAACGACGTGCCGCGACCAAGATATAGCACGTCACGCGATTTGGCGATGTCGCGTGCGAGCTTCTCGATCTGCGGCTCGCCGGCAAGCGCCGCGGTAACCAGCCGTGGAATTTCGATCAGCGCCCGCACGAGATCGACCTCGTCGCTCTCCGGCAATTCACCGCGCGCCTTGCCAGCAGCAACCGCAAGCGCCGCAAGGACGACCAGCTGGCATGTGAACGCCTTGGTCGAGGCAACGCCGATTTCAGGTCCGGCGAGCGTCTGCAACACTGTCCCGCTTTCGCGCGCAATGGTCGAACTCAGTACGTTCACGACAGAGAGGGTATGCAGGCCTTGCGATTTGGCATAGCGGAGCGCGGCCAGCGTATCGGCCGTCTCGCCGGACTGCGAGATGAAGATAGCAAGATCTCCCTTGCGCATCGGCGCCTCACGGTACCGAAATTCGGATGCGACATCGAGCTCGACCGGAATACGAGCCAGCCGCTCGAACCAGTACTTGCCGACATGGCCGGCGTAGCCTGCCGTACCGCAAGCCGTGATCGAGATATGTCCGATCTCGTTGAAGTCGAACGGAAGCTCCTGCGGCAGTGCCACGCTCTCGGTGGCGATATCGACGTAACGCGCCAGCGTCTGCCCGATCACCTCTGGCTGTTCGTGGATTTCCTTCGCCATGAAGTGGCGGTAGTTTGCTTTGTCGACGAGAACCGACGACGCGCCAGATTTCATCACCTCCCGGCGGACAACTGTGCCTTGTGCGTCGTAGACCACGCTGAAGTTGCGGTTGAGCACAGCCCAATCGCCGTCCTCAAGGTAGGTGATCAAGCCGGTAAGGGGCGCGAGCGCGATAGCATCCGATCCGAGATACATTTCGCCTTCTCCATGTCCGATCGCAAGTGGTGAGCCCTTGCGCGCACCGATCATGAGGTCGTGTTGACCCTTGAACAGGATTGCAAGCGCAAACGCGCCGACTAGCCGCGGCAGCGACGCTTTTACGGCCTCCTGCGGCGAGCAGCCATCTTTCAGATAAAAGTCGATGAGATGCGTCACCACCTCGGTGTCTGTTTCAGAGGCGAAACAGGCGCCATGCTGTTTTAGCTCCGCTCGCAGCTCGCGGAAGTTCTCAATTATGCCGTTATGGACGACTGCAACATTGTCCGTTGCATGGGGATGAGCATTGTGCTCCGTCGGCTTGCCGTGAGTAGCCCAGCGCGTGTGCCCAATCCCGACATGGCCTGAGAGCGGATGACAGCGAACGCGTGTCTCAAGGTTCCTCAGCTTGCCCTCGGCGCGTCGAAGCTCGATATGGTTTCCTTTGAGCGTTCCGATACCCGCTGAGTCATAGCCACGATATTCCAGTCGCTTCAGTGAATCGATCAGACGATCCGCGACCGGACCGCGCCCCAAGATGCCGACAATTCCGCACATTTAGTCAGTTTACCTCAAGTTCAAAACAGAGCGTCCCGCAAGGCGCGCCTGACCAATTCGCTCGCTTTAGTTATCCGCCAGTCTAGCCGTGCCTGCCCTCCATCGGGCACGCGGCACCCGGAGGTGCTCGAACTCCAAGAAAACGTGGAGCCCTGTCGAATTCGCCGGGAGATCCTAAAGCAACTGTCTGGCAATCGCACAATGAGCGCCGTCAGCAGTTAGCAGCTGCATGAGGCTCTCGTTTTGTCCGATGTACCCGATACGGCCAAGAAGGCCCGGTAGGTCTGGCGCATTCCATCTACAAGCCATGTCCTCGCGCGCCAGCCGAGGCTTGCGAGACGGCTGACGTCGAGCAGCTTGCGCGGCGTGCCATCGGGGCGCGACGTGTCGAAGGCAATCTCGCCGCTGTAGCCGACGACCTCGGCGACGACACGGGCGAACTCGGCGATGGTGATGTCCTCGCCTGTGCCGATATTGATCAGCTCCGGTCCCGAATAGCTCTTCATCAGGTGCACGCAGGCATCCGCCATGTCGTCAACATAAAGGAACTCGCGCCGTGGCGTGCCGGTGCCCCACACGGCGACACTCTTTGCGCCCGCGACCTTCGCCTCGTGGAAGCGGCGGATCAGCGCGGCAACGACATGGCTCAATTCGGGATGATAATTGTCGCCGGGGCCGTAGAGATTGGTGGGCATCACGCTGATGAAGTCGCTGCCATACTGGCTGCGATAGGCTTCCGCCATCTTGATGCCGGCGATCTTGGCGATCGCATAGGGCTCGTTGGTCGGCTCCAGCGGGCCTGATAGCACCGAATTCTCGCGCAGCGGCTGTGGGGCTAGCTTCGGATAGATGCAGGACGAGCCCAAAAACATCAGCTTTTCGGCGCCGTTTTGATGCGCGGCCTGGATCACGTTCGCGGCAATCGTGATGTTGTCGTAGATGAACTCGGCCCGCAGCGTGTCGTTGGCGACGATGCCGCCGACTTTTGCGGCGGCGAGGAAGATCACATGCGGCCGCGTTTTCGCGAACCATTCGAACACGGCCGTCTGGTTGCAGAGATCGACCTCGCGCCGGTCGACCGTGACGAGCTGCACGTCCTCCCGCGCGAGCCGGCGCGCAATCGCGCTGCCGACCATACCGCGATGGCCGGCGACGTAGACGCTTTTGCCCTTCAGCTCAAACGGTGCGCTTGCCATGGGCCGCCTCCCGTTTTGCTTCCGCCAGATCGCTTGCCATCATCTCCTCGACGAGCTGGGCGAACGTGTGCTTCGGCTTCCAGCCGAGCACCTGATGCGCCTTGCTGGCGTCGCCGACGAGGAGATCGACCTCGGTGGGGCGGAAATAGGTCGGATCGATCTTCACCACCGTCTTGCCGCTCGTCTCATCGACGCCGGTCTCCTCAACCCCTGCTCCACGCCATGCAATGCGGCGGCCGAGCTGGGCGAACGATAGCTCGACCATCTCGCGCACCGAGTGCATCTCGCCGGTGGCGAGCACGAAATCGTCGGGCTTGTCGGCTTGCAGGATCTTGTGCATGCCCTCGACGTAATCGCGCGCGTGGCCCCAGTCGCGCTTGGCTTCGAGATTGCCGAGATAGAGCGTCTCCTCCAGCCCGACCTCGATACGGGCGACAGCGCGCGTGATCTTGCGGGTCACAAATGTCTCGCCGCGGATCGGGCTCTCGTGGTTGAACAGGATGCCGTTGCTGGCGAACATGCCATAGGCTTCGCGGTAGTTCACCGTGATCCAGTAGCCGTAGAGTTTTGCCACGCCGTAGGGCGAGCGCGGATAGAACGGCGTGGTCTCCTTCTGCGGGATCTCCCGGACGAGGCCGTAGAGCTCGGAGGTCGAGGCCTGGTAGAACCGCGTCTCCTTCACCATGCCGAGGATGCGGATCGCTTCCAGCAGCCGCAGCACGCCGATCCCATCGGCATTGGCGGTGTATTCGGGACTCTCGAAGCTGACCGCGACGTGGCTTTGGGCGGCCAGATTGTAGATCTCGGTCGGCCGGATCTGCTGCACCAGCTGGATCAGATTGGTCGAGTCCGTCATGTCGCCGTAGTGCATCAGGAACGGCACGTCCCCGAGATGCGGGTCCTGGTAGAGATGGTCGACCCGCGCAGTGTTGAACGAGGACGAGCGCCGCTTGATGCCGTGCACGACATAGCCGAGCGACAGCAGATATTCGGCCAGATAGGCGCCGTCCTGTCCAGTCACGCCGGTGATTAGGGCGACCCGCCGTTTGCTCTCTTGGTTTGACAAATCGTTGCTCTGCGCAGGCTAATGTCGGTCCCCGATCGACGACGTCAATCGCGTCTGGCCTCTTCGAAATGCGGAAGCGTCACGCTCTCGAACGGCCGAGTTCTGGATTCTGTATAGGCATTGCATCAAGCGCTCAACTGTACGGAGGTAACCTTCCACATCGAAAGGGTTTTGAAGGACTATACGAAAGTTTGTAGTCCGGAAGATTCCGTTCGGCCTTCGTCAGGCGTTTCTCGGCGTGGGCGCGACCAATGAAATTGCGGCGCGGATGGGAGGTAAGCAGACCCGTTTGGCCGAGAAGCGTTCCACAGTCCGTTCGTGGTCAACTCGCACGTTGAGCCAGCGAGTTTCCCTCATTTCGTGTCATTGCCTAAGAGTTTTCCAATCTTGCTGTTCATCCAGTGCAACCGCGAGCAAGCCGGCCAAACAAAGCATTGAAATTCGTTCTCTGTCGCGCAGTACTTATCATCGTCGATCATTTCTGGACAATCAAGTTGGTGATCTGGCAAGCAAAAGTGAAGGCGCGCATACTGCCTCCGTGCTGTTTGAGTTCACAGAAAAACGCTGGATGAATGAGGCCAGTGCTATATGGGACCTCAAGGGGGTTATCGCGACGATTAGTGTGCCCTGCGCCCCCGAAGAGCGAATTCAGTCGCGAAAGGCATCTGGCGGTTCATTGCTCGCGAGTGGCCAAGGAATCAACAACAATGGTGCGTTTAGCGGGCGGACGATATGGCTCACAAGGTCAGTGCTCGGTTCGGCGACCATTCCGCCGGGGGTGTTTTCCGCGCTCGCAAGCATGTCTTCGGGCCGGCCGTAGTATGACCAGGCAAAGCCCGCTTGTGGGTGAATTAAGCCGCCTCGAGCACGTGCCGCTGCCATTGAAACTGGCGGTTTGCTGGTCCCGAGCGCCCCTTCTCTTGTCGGCAAAGTCCGGTTCTTGAGCAAGCATTCTGCGGATACCAGCCTGAGCTGACGGATCAACTGCGTTCTACCTCGGCAGAAAAAAGTCGGATGAGCTGCTCGCGGAGAGTGGATAGGTCGACCCGGGCCATTAAACCAAGTGCCCCCGCTCGAATGCGCCGAAAGCAGCGTAAGCTTTAGAGGCGCGTCTCGAAATGGATGGCCGGCTTATCGGGTTCGAACGCGGTGTTGCCCTCAATCAAGGTGCCGAGATCAATCTTCAGTCCCTCGCGGGTATAAACTTCCACATCATCTATTCCAAGGCGCTCACATGAGCTTCTCAATACTCGCTCGTCAGGTCTTGATGGGCCTCATTGCCGGATCGGCGTTCGGCTCTTGGGCAATCGTCAGGCCTGCACCTCGAGCAGATCCAGCTCGCGGTTCACTCTTGCTCCCGCGATGACCGCTACCCATGCCTAGCACTTGCGCGGCCTCGTCTCGGATTACTGTTGTTCATCTAGTCTGCTTTCGTTCAACGAGGCTGCGTCCGTCCGACCATGGCATGACGTGCATTCGGGAATGGTGATAAGCGCACCACGATGACAGCTTTTGGCGAGGCCCCGTCACAACGGGGGCGCCGCACATATACGCGGCTCCCGGATCGCCATTCTTGAAACCAACAATGGCCCGGCATTGGCCCTCACAGTGATCGACGAGCAAGACCCTGTTGGATCTATCGGGTCCTCTCACATGACCGCTCCGGGATACCGCATCAATCTCGCCGCGGCTGGTTTGGAACTCAGTACCCGCAAACGTATTTGGCAGCCTCCCAGGCTGGATTGGTCCTTCTTACATGTGGGCGATCTTGTCTTCATAGGGCCGGCGATTGCGTGGACAGGACAGAAAGTGCGTTCTTCGGCTGAGCGCGATCCTCAGCCGCTTTGGCAGAAGACCTCTCATCGCAAGCGGTCGGCCTGCTCCGCTGGAAGCAGCCGAACATTGGTGCTCCCTAGCTGTGCACTCTACAATCTGACGCTACGTATGATTCAATCCCCCTCCGAGCTTATCGCGTGAATATGTCGAACCCTTATTCGTTTGCCAGGAGCCAGCCGCAAGACGAGCAGGGCGGGAGGCGCTTCACCAAGGCAGTGGCTTTGGATATCAATCGTCTGCGGAAGGCGCAGCTCAGGTCCGCTCGAGTGTGCGCGCATAGCTACCCCCAGCTGTGAGACTGCTCGTCGGCGGCCACGAGTGATCAAGCAAATCAATCAAGCTTACTTGAATGTGTGGATAGGAGGTGCCTTGGCGACGGAATCGATCGGCCATGGCTGGAAGCTCTGGCGAGTCTGTGCAAATTGGCTTTGTCTATCCAGCCGAGCTCTCCCGCTGTCACCATCGTAATGGGGCTGCTTCCCGGGAGTTGTCGGTGCCGCGGCGGCTGAGCAGAATTGGAAACGAGATTAATCGGCAGCGCGTTAACCTGGTCAAAGAGCCAAACTCCCGTCAGGTAACCCAACAGTGACTTCGCCGTTCTAGATAACCTTGAACTATGGACGACCTCGAAAGGCTTCGTCAGCTGCAGGCCACGCCGGGTTGATCATCGCGGGTTCGATATTTGTGGGAAGATTTGCCGAGCGTCACGTTGGAAGCCTAAGCGGTACTCAGCCCTGGTCCCATTGAGAGCATCGCGGCTCGAGTCCAGATTGGCGCGTTTGCTACAATCGTGTTGGTATTGAAGACTTGCTACGCCGACTACTCCAGGTCGGCCGGGGGAAAAACAGCGGTTTTGCAGGCAATCAAATGGCTGTTGGAACGAGCGGCGCAGTTGGCCATGCTCTCTGATGGATGGGCGGGGCCTTGTAGCGGGCGCCGATCGGCGTCCTCCCATTCATCTTGAGGCGCGAGCGATTGTTAGGCCGGCATTCTCCAGCACATCCAAAATCGTTTCAGCAACCGCCCGCGGATCTCGCTCGTCCTCTTTGCTAACGTTACAGGCCAAGGTAGCTGCGATGATCGCGTGCGCTGTTTTGCGCTGGAGGCAATCGTATTCGGCATACTCACCGCAAGTATTGCAGTTGATCACTGGTCGGCCGCTCCAGGGATCGTGCATTGCGATCTCGCACCAGTTATCTGTGTGACATTTCGGACAGAGCATAGATCGAGATTTCCTTGTGGTCTGACCTCGCGCGCTCCAAGGCCATCAGTTGAACGGCCGCTTGCTAGCCAAAGCTGTAGAAGTCATTGCTACTCCGAAGGCCGTGTTGCCCGTCTTTGGATACGAAAAACGTCATGGACGCGGCGGCGGAGGCAATCCAGGCACCCGAGGGCGGCTTCGGCATGAGCGACCAGTCGACGCATCTCTGGCGAGAATGCTGGCAACGGTGTATGCCTGGAGCTACCTGTTTTGGCGTAAGCAAGCTATTGCAGGTTCGCCGCGGCCGCATCACGGCTACGTAAGATGAGTATGGCCTCCAACTTCCATTCCACTCTGAGCTGCGAGGCCCCGATCTCCAGACGTCGACCTTCTGCGTGAGCACTCTGTCAAATCGGGCAACCGCAACGCGAGGATGCTGCTGCATCTTAGAATCCGGTTCCCCTCCTGGCTTCGTCGCCACACGTGCAATGATTCGCCGAGGCGACTTCACTGCGGCGCCAGGGACAAGGCGGGCGTTCTGCAATCTGGGCGCCAAATGACACACTCGAAATTGTGTCGCCCGGAAGCTGTTCTACGGCCAACCACGCTCGCCAGCTGTAAGAGACCCTACAATCTGACGCTACGTACGATTCAAGCCCTAATGTCTAGAGTCGCGCATTCGCGCCCTTTGCCGCGCTTGCTGCGAGCGGGTTGTCGCATCTCAGACATCAACAGAGCGGTCGGCAGATAACGGCAAATGAGGTGCTTTTGCGAAAGCCAACCTACGGGATCTTACGTAGGGCATGTGTCGCATTTTCTTGATCTAAAAATTGCATCGTCTTCCGCATGAAGGAAAAAAAGCTGTTCTCAGACGCCAAACATTGGAGAAGCCGTGCTGAAGCGACCCGAAGAAAAGCGGAGTCGCTCGAGGACGACACATCCAGATGCAGGCTCCTCAAGGTCGCTGAAGAATATGATAAGCTGGCTCGCCTCGCGGAGGGGCGGCAAAGAAATGAGCTTGACGGGCAGTTCTGATCGCCACCGGGCGGACGGTTGCACCGATCGTCAACGCCTTGTGACCCCGGCGCGGGTGTCTCTCCGTTGGAGCTCACAGCCCGTTAGCTGAACTGCGAAACTGCGTCATGCCGTAAGGCCAATGAGCTAGGCTGCTGAACGAGTGCGGTCCGCGCGTCCGAGCCTCTGACCATGAATCCATTCTGAGTCGCGGGGCCGGCCACATAGATGACGCATTGACGGTGTCTCAGGCGGCAAGCCGGCTAACCGCTAGACATGAGAAGGATGAGATGAAAGCCCACCGTCAGGTCGTCGAATCAAAGCCTCTCGCTCGATGAACTGGCGAGGCATTGGCGTCGCGCTTTGCATCATGTGCTGAAGCCAGGACTTTTGTTTGGGTGACAAAGTAGCCGGTTCGCCGGATCATGCCACGCGAATTGGCTTCCGCCGCCATTTTGGCGTGAGGCGTTTCAGTCGAATTCTGGCACCTTGCACCAAGCACTGCTGAGCTCAACGCCATACATTGCGGACATGTTCAGGCGAAGAGGCGAGCAGAAGCTCCTGCTGGAACGGCTTGCCAAGACGGGCCATCATAGATCTCTGCGCAGATTGTCTGCATGAGGCCGGGTTCGCAACGAAGGCGCGAATGACAAGAAAATTGAAGAGACGATCAGATGTCGAAAGACAAACCCAAGAGAACTCCCCGGTGAACGATGCGGATAGAACCGATGTTCTTCATCCAAGTAGGTTCGGTGCAGATGATCAGCGGTAGCTGGGGCTGCCCATGCCGGGGTGCCAGCCGTTCGATGTGCGACTCGGACAAGACGAGTGGTGCCGGATGCAACTCTATCGGCCAAAAGGAGGACGCATGAGGAGGCACAGTGTAGAAAGACTGGAAGCGGGGCGCGTTCGCGAGGGCCAATTCGCCACTGCACCAGGGTCTGGCCCTTCTGGTCTCTTCTTCGTGCAGGGGCCTTGTGGCTGCCAACTCAAGATCATCGGCTTGATCCGTCCGGGATGGGAGCATGTCTCAGTGTCGACGCCACGGCGATCTCCAAACTGGGAGGAGATGTGCCTCGCTAAAGATATGTTTTGGGATGAAGAGGAATGCGTGATGCAGCTGCATCCTCCTCATTCGCAGTATGTGAACAATAGTCGCTATTGCCTGCATCTCTGGAGGCCGACCCGTCAGGTCATTCCGATGCCTCCGGCAGCCTTCGTGGGCATCGTCGGGCTCGGGCCGTCTGAAGCGGCAACTCTGTTTGCGCAGATGAGTGCGACACCTTAGCGGATCTCGCCCCGCCGATGCCAAGTCGGGCGGTGGCGACATAATCGAGAGTCCCGCGGAGTTGCTCACCACAGCGCTCGCAGAGTCGGCTCGTCGAGGCCGCCGTTTATTGTGCGGAATGTGACGCGCATAACAACACCATTGAGGATTCAGCCAGGTGAGCAGATCCGTCGCTCCGTTATACAAGGCGCGCGGCCAAATACATTTGCATCGGAAGAGGCTCCTACGGGGCGCAACTACCGGACGCACCGCCTAGCTACCTGAGTGAGGCGCGCCTGCGGGGAAATCCGGCATGAGGGGGCGGCGATTAGCCTGATATGAGCGCCATGCCCGCGCAACTCGGCGATATTTCTCGTTCAATACAGGGCAAGAGTGTTGCTTTGCGGAGCTACGCACGACCTTGTCGTCTGTACGATCGAGCGAAAATCTTGGGGGTGCTGTGGAAGTCGAAGGCAATAGCGGCCGCAACGGCGCGCCGGTCCGCCGCGACTGGGAACGTGCCGAGGCGGAAGGGGTTTACGTGCAGCCAATTGCCGAGCTCCTATTTCAGGCCCAGACCGTTCATCGCGGTAATTTTGACCCAAACCACGTCGAAACCGCAAGCCTAACTCAGCATCAAGACCGGCGGCTGTCCTGAAGACTGCGCCTACTGCGCACAGAGCGTGCATTGCGACACTGGCCTGAAGGCGACTCGCTTGATGGATCGCGCTGATGTGGTCGCCACCGCGCAGCGCGCCAAGGCGGCCGGGGCGAGTCGCTTCTGCATGGCCGCGGCGTGGCGCAGTCCAAAGGACCGCGACCTCGATAAGGTCTGCGACATGATTGCCGCCGTTAAACGTGTTGGGATGGAGACGTGCGTAACGCTCGGCATGCTCACGCCAAAGCAAGCCGCACGGCTCGCCGACGCCGGCCTCGACTTCTACAATCATCACGTGGACACTTCACCGGAGTTCTACCGCAGCATCATCACTACCCGGGCCTTGCAAGATCGGATCGACACTCTTACGCGTGTGCGCGAGGTGGGGGTCAAAGTCTGCTGCGGCGGCATTATTGGCATAGGTGAGCACGTCGATGACCGTCTCGGCATGCTGGTACTACTCGCCAATCTTCCCAACCATCCGGAAAGTGTACCGATCAACCTGTGGAACGAGGTGAATGGGGTGCCGGTGAAGGTCACGGCGGAGCGTCCCAATCCGATTGCACTGGTGCGCCTGGTGGCGACCGCGCGGATCATGATGCCCAAGAGCGTCGTACGATTGGCCGCCGGGCGCCAGTACATGAGTGATGAACTCCAAGCCCTATGTTTCTTGGCGGGTGCGAACTCCATCATTTTCGGCGATGTGTTGCTGACTACCAAAAACCCGCAACTTGACGGTGATGTAAGTTTGTTAGCACGGCTCGGCATTACGTCTGGACTCGCTTAAGCCATCAGAACAACGGCGCGCTGCGCGCAAGCCACTAGCGTAGGTAAGAAATGCAGATTGTCTTGATGAAGGGAAAGATTCATTGCGCCTCGGTAACTGAATCCGACCTGCACTTTGGAGGCTCGATCTCGATTGATCGCGCACTTTTGGACGCGGCCGGCATCCTGATTAACGAACGCGTCGAACTCTACAACCTCGAGACGGGGGCACGCTTTGCAACGATTGTGACAGAAGCGCCGCAAGGGTCCGGCACGGTAGACGTGAACGGTGCGGCGGCGCGATTGGCGATGCCCGGCGATAGGATAAGCATCGTTGCATACGCCTCAGTTGACGAGGGGGAGGCAAGAATCTTCAGGCCGCGCATTGTGCTGGTTGACCGACAAAATCGCATCGTGCCGATTTGAATCCAACAAGCTAACCGCCGTAAAGACCCCGTCGTTGGCGGCCAGTTGGGAGTTTTGGGGCGTCGATCCTTGCTCAGCGAGTGAAGAATGAATTCCATCATTGCGGGTAAAGCCGCCAGCTATGCGGCAGGCTTAGATGCGCTCAAACACGAGAAGCGGAGTCTCAAGCCGCGCACCGGGATTGACTTTTCATCCAACGATTATCTGGCCCTGGCGAGCGCGCCGCGCATGAAAAAAGCGATCGTCACCGCGCTTGAAGCCGGTACTCCGATCGGAGCCGGCGGATCACGGCTTCTGCGCGGCAACTGCGAGGAGCACGAATGCCTCGAAGCAGCAGCGGCGCGGTTCTTCGGCGCGCAGACCGCGCTCTTCTTCGGCGGTGGTTATGTGGCAAATTTTGCGGTGCTGACAACGTTGCCGCAACGGGATGACCTGCTCGTCCTTGATTCCCTGGTTCACGCCAGCATTCACGAAGGAGCACGAGCTGGCCGAGCCGCGTTTCGAATCACCGCCCATAACGACCCGCAGTTTATCGTAAGCGCAATTTGCGACTGGCGTGCCGCGGGCGGAGCGGGGCAGGTCTGGATCGTAGTCGAGAGCCTCTACAGCATGGATGGCGATTTCGCACCGCTTGAGGACCTGCTCGCGATCGCGGACCGGCACGATGCGTTCTTGGTTGTGGATGAAGCTCATGCCACCGGCGTTTACGGCGAGCAGGGGCGAGGGCTCACAGGGCCGTTTGAAGGACGCGAAAATCTCCTGGTTATTCATACCTGCGGCAAGGCGCTGGGAGCTGCCGGCGCGCTTGTCACCGCCTCTGGCGTGCTGCGCGACTTCATAATCAATCGCTGTCGCCCGTTTATCTTCGCGACCGCCCCCTCGCCGTTAATGGCGGTGGCCGTACGGGAGGCTCTGTTGATCCTGCAGGAGGAACCGGAGCGCCGACAGCGGCTGGCGAAGCTTGTCGCGTTCACGCATCAGGAGATGGTTGCGCGAGGCGAGAGAAGTCCTTCGAACTTGCAGATCCTGCCCTACATCGTTGGCGAGAATGCCCGCGCCATGAGGCTAGCGTCCGCGCTACAGGCTCGCGGATTTGACATCCGAGGAATCAGACCGCTAACGGTGCCGGCCGGCACGGCCCGTTTACGAATTTCACTGACGCTCAACGTCGGAGAGGATGAGGTGCGTGCGATGCTCGATGCCCTCGCTGAGGAGACGAGGGGCGGATCTCGATGAGGCAGCGGATCGTGGTGACCGGCACAGATACAGGGATCGGCAAATCTGTCTTTTCGGCAGGCCTTGCCCATCTTCTCGGCGCGAATTATTGGAAACCAATTCAGGCCGGTGTTGAAGGAGAGACCGATAGCGAGCAGGTCGCACGACTGAGCGGTCTTCCGGCCGATCGGATCGTTCCGGAGCGTTACCGCCTTAAAACGTCCGCCTCGCCGCACCATGCCGCCGAAATAGACGGAATTCGCATCGACCCCGATTCGCTCGTCCTGCCGCATACCGGGGAGCGACCGCTCGTCATCGAAGGCGCTGGCGGGCTGATGGTGCCGCTGAATTCTAGCAGTCTGCTGAAAAACCTTGAAATGGAGAATTTTCATTTTTCCGCCGGTCGTTTTTGGAACGGCGCGGTAGAGTTGGATGTAATTTCTAGCTTGTTATTGAGTGTGCCCCGGCGCGGGGTGGCTATGCGGCGAGCAGTTTTGGAATTCGGATCAGGTTATAGGCGATCAGATTAAGCAGGAAGTCGG
>NZ_JADPJJ010000190.1:0-56558 GCF_023073375.1 Bradyrhizobium sp. 197
CGTGGAAATCACGGTGACCCGCACGCCGCGGCGCTGAACGGCCTCGACGAGGGAGCGGAAGTCGCCGTCACCCGAGAACAGCACCATCTGGTCGATGTGTTCGGCGAGCTCCATGGCGTCCACGGCGAGCTCGATGTCCATGTTGCCCTTGACCTTGCGGCGGCCGGAGGCGTCGATGAACTCCTTGGTCGCTTTGGTCACGACCGTGTAGCCGTTGTAGTCCAGCCAGTCGATCAGGGGGCGGATCGAGGAGTATTCCTGATCCTCGATGATCGCGGTGTAGTAGAACGCCCGCGTCAGTGTCCCGCGGCTCTGAAATTCCTTCAGCAGGCGCTTGTAATCGATGTCGAAGCCCAGAGTTTTCGCCGTCGCGTAGAGATTGGCTCCGTCGATGAAGAGTGCGATCTTGTCGCTAGAGGAAGGTGACATTCAGTTCACGCTTTCGGTGGGGGCAAGTTCGGGCGACGCCGATTATCGGTCGCATTCTATATAAATCGCTACCGGAGATCGTCGAGTAGCGCCAAGCTTTAAGCTTCAAACTATTTTCGAGAGGCGACCAGCCTTGGAACTCTGACACTAGCCGAAAGTTGTTCTGTCAGATTTGTGATGTATCCGCCTATTTCCAAGTGCTTATTTGAGGTCGCTCCCGCCATGATAGCTGGCGACTTTGCTCTCTTTGACCTTTCGATTCAGAGGCGCGGCCGCGCCTGGCGATGGTCCGTTACAGACCGGTCAGGGAGTTCTGTTCTGACTGGAAGCCAACGGAGCAGGCCTGCTGCGCAGTATATGGCAGCGAGGGCAGTCTTCCAATTGCTGTTGACCGCTCCCTATCGGAATCGAATTTTTCCGCCGGCCTAAACGTCGACTTGAAAGCCGAGACGAGGACGGCTGGGCCTCTGATCCAGCTGGGGAGCGACTTTTGAGAATCGCGCCACGCCGGCCACCAAGACGAAACAGCCACGGCCTGGTCGAATCGGCGGCTGGTCGCCGAGCGGCGGCTGGGTCGGGGCGCCGGGCGGTGCGACCAGTTGCGAGGCGACGGACATCGCGCGGGGAGCGACGCGAGCAGGTTCGCGGCGTTTAGGCCACGTCGTCCGATCGCGTTGTCGTCGGTATCGAGCAGCGGGCCGCGGCTGAGCCGTGTCGGCTGGCCTGTCGGCGCGGACACCTGTGTGTCCACGCCGGTGGTGACGCCGCTGATGCGCCATTCCACCGGCTGATACCGCCGCCGCCACGACGAGTGAGTTCTCTCGGCTTAACAGCAAACCAAAACTGGGGCCCGGCCTTTGGCGATAGCACAAGCCAGTCAGGCTGCGTTCTGTTCGGCCTTGTCACGACCTCGACTTGGAAGCAGATCATCGAGCTGCCCGGAGAGCCTTCTTTTTGGCCGGCGCCCGAGTCTCTCTTTTCAGAATAACCAGGCAGGCGTGGTGCTCGCTGTCTCCGGCGTCGCAGGATACAAATTCGCTGCTCATCCCCGGAAGTTCGCTGATATCTGCTCAAATTTCGCTGATACGTGCATAGGGTATTCGCGATAATGCCCTGCAAACAGGCCGGTTTTTCTCTCGCCAGCGGCAGTTTCGAAGCCGAAACGATCAAATTCCCAGCAAAATTCCCTGTTTGCCGGGAAATGACCTGGAGACAGGTGCGATCAGCACTGGGTCGCCAGCCAGATCCAACATGCTGATTTTGTTAGAGGAATGGCCTTGCTGAAGGTGGATTTTCCAGCGCATTTGGAAATTCTGTGCTGGTTTCGTTTTGGTCGAAGGCAGATGAAAATCCTCGCGCGTTGAACGTTCGTTCGACTTATCAAGATACGAATTGAGCCTATGAACGCTGTCCGCGTTGCAAGCTTCCGACCGCTCGCGTTGACGTCGCGTGCGGGATCGACAGCTGCAGAATCCCGCCGCCCAAGCACTGTTCAACGAAACGCGAAGTCTATCTTTGAGATCGGACGCTAGTCTCGCTCCATCTTGTCCGGCACCATCGCACCGACATGGACCCAGCAGTGATACTTGTCGCCGAGTTGGTGCGCGCGGTCGCACCACAATTGCATAATCCGGAAGCCAGATAACTCGCATCATCTTGCTTCTATGGACCAGACTGTCTTCCAACAGCCCGAGGCTTCCTTAACGAACGGCAGCTTCCAATTTGGTCGCAACCGGTACTGATGCGAGATGCAGCCTATTGTCGCCGCAGCTCAAGCCGAGCGTTGCCAGCCATACTATAATGATCCTCATCCCGTCCTATCCCATGATAAAACGAGGCTGAAGACGGCGCTTACGTTCCCGGCAGATGTCGCATCAAGCTTTCACGGATGTGCCGCGCAAGTTCGGTGGCGGCTGGCGGCGCGTGGCCGTTAGGCATATGCAGGTTGATCGCAAACGGAGGCAACTCAGGCAGGCCCGCTTCTGTAGGTACGATCTCGAGGTCGGCCGGCACGGTCGAGGTGAGCAAAGCCGTGATCGCCAAGTCTGAGCGAACGGTAGCCGTGCTGGCATCGATGCTCCCGCTCTCAAACACAGTGCGCCATGCCACGCCGTGCTCACTTAGCGCTTGAAGGACCGCAGGCCGGAATCCGCATGTTTCGGCGACCATCGAAACAGGGAACGGCGTTTTCAAATGTGCCGAGCCGGACTTTGCACCAACCCACACCAAGCGATCGACGATCAGGCACTCGCCACGGGACGGCCCGAGCGGTTCTTCGATAAGGGCAACATCAATCGTCCCATCCAGGGTGCTCGCCAGAAGATCAGGAGACGCGGCGCAAACGAGCATGATGTCCACCAACGGATGGTTCTCAGTGTAGGTTTTCAAGATTGGAGCGAGCCACGTGCCGGCGAGATCGTAGGGAGCGCCCAGGCGAACTTGCCCGCTCATCGCCTCGGTAGTCATGTCTGACCAAAGCTCGTCATTCAGGACCAGCAGACGACGGACTTTCCCCAGCAACCGCTCTCCTGTGGCGGTGAGCCGAATGCGTCGGCGATCACGCGTAAAGAGAGCGCCAGACAAATCCTCTAATCGGGCGATCTGCTGACTGACGGCGCTTTGAGACAGGTGCAGCGCATTTCCGGCCGCCGTCATGCTGGCATGATCGGCGACGGCTACGAAGGTCCGCAGAAGCCCCATATCGAGATTACGGCTCATCCTTGTATTATGGATCGTAATGCATTCCATGCACAGCATGCGTTTCCATAATGGACTGCGGCGCGGTAAATTCTCGCTTCAATAAACAGGGGCAGAGAGTGTCTTCCGCCGAGTTCTCACCGCTTATTCTCTTCGTTATCGTTTCGACGATCACGCCAGGAGGCGCAACGACCCTAGCCACAGCCTCGGGCGCTCATTTCGGTTATCGTCGCTCCATACCGCTCATGGCCGGTTTCGCGGTGGGCCTTGCTTCAATGGCGGCCTCGGCCGCTGCTGGCTTGGGGAGCGTTTTGCTGGCGCTACCGTCCTTGCTACTCGCTATGAAGGCGATCGGCTCGCTCTATCTCTTGTGGCTTGCCTGGAAGATCGGTCGCAGCGGACCTCCCCATCTCCAAGCTAATCTCGCGAAACCGACCAGCTTCCTCGGCGGGGTGTGGTTGCTATGGCACAACCCGAAAGGCTGGGCGATGACGCTGGGGGCCGCAGCTTCCTTTGCTGCGCTTGCGGGCAACCCGTTTCAACTCGGTGCGCTGCTCGGGTGCGCATTTGGTATCGCCGCAATCCTGTCTCTCTCGCTCTGGTGCGCCGCCGGATTGCTGCTCGCTCGCCTGCTCGAAACGGAGATGCAGTGGCGCGTCCTCAATGTCCTTTTAGGGGTTTTGCTCGTCATTTCGATCGTTCCGATGTGGCTCTAATGATTGGGGCCGCTGTTCGCTCTGCCTTCTCCCAATGACGGGGCCTTCCCCAAGGAGTTGCTGGTATTCAGCGATAATCCTGAGAAGCACATGGCAATGATGGGCATCCCAACCCGCGTCAGAAACTGCGGTTCGGATGCGCCAAGGACAACACGGACCCGCATTTCATGCAGTCGTTGTACCCCTTGTTCATCCAAGAGGTACTGCCTCTTAATCCCAAGAGAGTGGTCGATCCGGACGGTACGCGACGCGGATCATCGCCAGTCGAGTGTTACCTGAAGGCCTCGCTTCGAGCCTTTGATGGTGGGATCTACTGTGGTTCGATTCCCGCGGCCTTGATGATCCGTCCCCATTTGCCGATCTCGGCCTTCAGGAAAGCCTCGAGCGCCTCCGGCGTCGCGCGCTCGGGCTCGACCGGAGCCATGCTGAGTTCGGCAAAGCGGCTGATCAGGGCAGGATCCTTCAGGGCTGTCTGCAGCGCGCTCACGAGACGGTCGATCACCGGCTTCGGCGTGCCGCGCGGCGCGTAGAGGCCGTACCAGGTCGTGACGTCGAACTCGGGAACGCCGGCTTCGGCCGAGGTCGGCACGTCAGGCAGCGTCCCGACGCGTTTCTTGCTTGTGATCGCGTAGCCCTTGATCGTGTTCGACTGGATATACGGCGTCGGACCGGTCGCGGGATCGCAATAGACGTCGATGTGGCCAGCGATGACGTCGTTCAGCGCCGGTCCGCCGCCCTTGTAGTAGATCGGCGTAAGCTTTGTGTCGGTGGTGTTCATGAACATCAGGCCGCAGAGCTGCGAGGCCGAGCCGAGACCGACATTGCCGAAAGTCATCTTGTCGCCTTCGCTGCGGATGCGCGCGATCATCTCGCCGAGATCCTTGGCCGGAA
The DNA here is from genome assembly GCF_023073375.1 of Bradyrhizobium sp. 197. Classification (NCBI taxonomy): domain Bacteria; kingdom Pseudomonadati; phylum Pseudomonadota; class Alphaproteobacteria; order Hyphomicrobiales; family Nitrobacteraceae; genus Bradyrhizobium; species Bradyrhizobium sp. 197. The sequence continues at coordinate 4,734 of NZ_JADPJJ010000190.1, forward strand.
AATTCGGCCGGGCCACCAGGATCATCGGCACGTCGGTGACAAGCCCGATCGTGGCGAAGTCGCCGACGGGGTCGAACGGCAGCTTGGCATAGAGGGAGGGTGCCGTGGCCTGGCCGACATGCATCAACAGCAGCGTGTAGCCGTCAGGCGCGGCTTTGGCGACGCGGTTGGTGCCGAGCGTGCCGCCGGCGCCGACGACATTCTCGATGACCATCGACTGCTTCAGCGTCGCGCTCATGGCGTTGCCGAGGATCCGCCCGATGACGTCGCCGGGGCCGCCGGCGGAGAAGGGCACGATCATCGTGACCGGGCGGGTGGGGTAGTCGTCTGCGATCGCCGCGCCACACGGGCAGAGCAGGAAAAACAGGATCAGCGATCGTACGAGATACGTCATCGAACACTCCCTGGCGGCATTTTTTTAGTCGTCGGAAGGCGCCGCCTCCTTGGCCGCCGACGATTTTTCGATCATGTCGAGCGCGGCCACCGCGGCCGCGTTGATGTGATCGACGCAGCAACGTTCGGCGAGGTCCGCATCGCCGTTCTGGATGGCACGCCAGATCGCGGTCACCTCGCGCAGGCTCTTGTTGATCCGTTTCGGTTGCGACATCGACGTGATCCGCAACAGTTGGATCCGGTCGTGGAGCGGCTTGAGCATGCGCTCGATGAAGGCGTTGCGGCAGCCGCCGATCAGCGCGCCGTAGAAGTCGGTCTTGGCTTCGAGGCACCCGACCAGATCCTGCTTGGCGGCGGCGGCCTTCAGCCGCGTCAGGGCGTCCCCGATCCGGCGCGCCACTTCGGGATCGTGAAGCCTGGCGCATTCGCGGCCGGCGAAGCCTTCGAGGACCGCGCGTGCCGTGTAGAGCTGCCGGGCCTCCTCCAGGCTGATCGTCGAGACCACGGGGCCGCGATGCGGGACGGTATTGACGAGCCCGTCGGCCTCGAGGGCGCGCAGCGCTTCGCGGATCGAGGGACGGCTGACGCCCATCATCTCGCAGAGCTCGCGCTCGACCAGCCGCTGGCCCGGCTTGAGCGTTCCGGACATGATCGCCTCGCGCAGCTTTTGCGCGACCATCGCCCGGACGGTCGGGACGTCCTCGATGCGAAGCGACTGCAGTTCCGTGCGTCTGTCCATGACTGGCCTTGGTTTGAGGGCTCAAAACCGGTTTACAGGCAGAATCATCATTTCGGCAATTTGAACGTGCGTGGGCTGGTCGAGGGCAAAGACGATGGAACGGGCGATATCGGCCGGCTCGAGCGCCATCCTGAACTGGTCGAAATAGTCCTTTTCCTTCTGCTGATCGCCGCGGTAGCGGGTCAGGATGATGTTGGTCCGGGTCAGGCCGGGCTGGAGCTCGGTGACCCTGATCGCAGTTTCCGCCAGCTCGCCCCGGAGGGTCTCGGTGAACATGTGCACGCCCGCCTTGCTGGCACTGTAGGCAGCCATGTCAGGCACGATCCGGACCGCGTTGATCGAGCTGATGTTGACGACATGGCCGGCATTGCGCTGGACCATGCCGGGAAGGATCGCGCGCGTGACGCGCATCAGGCCGATCAGGTTGGTCTGGATGATGTTGGACCAGTCGTCCGCGGAACCAATGTCGAAGCGTGTCCGTCCGCCGATATCGTGGCCGGCGTTGTTGATGAGGACATCGACCGGTTTGAAATGACCGGGAATGGCATCGTGCAGGCCATCCACCGCCTTTGCGTCGCTGATGTCGAGCTGGATCGGAAACACCTCATTGCCGGCCGTCGCCGCCAGCTCCTGAAGCGCCTTGGCGTCGCGATCGACCAGCACGACGCGGCGGCCGCTTTCCAAGAGCGCCTTGGTGATGGCACGTCCGATGCCACCGGCGGCGCCTGTCAGCACGACGGTCTGGCCCGAATGTTCAGTCATAACAACACTCCCGTTCCAATGCTCTCATGCGACCGACCAGCCGCCGTCGATCGGCAGGCTGGCTCCGGTAATGTCGTTTGCGGCGGTTCCACAGAGAAAGACGACCATGGCGGCGACCGCATCCATTTCGACGAAGCGCTGCGTGGGCTGGCGCTTGCCGAGATACTCACGGGTCGCGTCGTCTACCGGTCGGTCACTGTCCGATGCAATCGCCGCGATCTTGTTCAGGATGGCGGGCGTCGGCAGCGTGCCGGGGCAGAGCGTGTTGCAGGTGATGCCGCTGCGTGCTGTCTCAATGGCGACGGCGCGGGTCATGCCCAAAATCGCCGTCTTGGTGGTGACGTAGTCGATGCGGTCCTCGACTGCGCGGCTCGAATAGATCGAGCCCATGTTGATGATGCGGCCCCAGCCGCGCTGCTTCATCGTCGGCAGCGCCAGGCGGATCAGATGGAACGGCGCAGACAGGTTCACCGCCAGCGCCTGCTCCCATCGATCGGGCGGAAACTGCTCGATCGCGGAGAAATGCCTGATAACGGCGTTGTTGACGAGGATATCGATGGCGCCGCAGCGGTCGAGCAGGTCCGCCATCATGGCCTCGATCGCCTCGCGTTGGGAGAGATCGACGCCGGCCGCGATGATTTCGACACCGAAGCGGGCGCGAAGGTCATCCGCGGCCTGCTTCGGCGCGACGAGATCGTGAAGGACAATGTTGGCACCCGCGCCGGCCAGGCCTTCCGCGACGGCCAGTCCGAGGCCCGCAGTCGCACCAGTCACGAGTGCCCATTTGCCCTTCATCGTAGCCACGCTGCGCTATTTGTTGTCGAGTTCGGCGAAGACGTCCTTCGCGTTTCGGAATGCATCCACGCCGGCCGGCACGCCGCAATAGATCGCAACCTGCATGAAGACCTCGCGGATTTCCTCGCGCGTTGCGCCGTTGGCGAGCGCGCCGCGCACGTGAGTCTTCAGCTCATGCGGCCGGTTGAGCGCGCACAGCATTGCGAGATTGAGAAAGCTGCGGGTCTTCCGCTCCAGCCCTTCGCGCCCCCAGACATAGCCCCAGCAATATTCGGTGGTGAGATCCTGCATCGGGCGGTTGAAATCGTCCGCGGAGGCGATAGCCTTGTCGACGAACTCGTTGCCGAGCACGCTCTTGCGGATTTCGAGGCCGCGGTCGTAAGTCGCCTTGTCCATGTTGTTCTCCGTTGTCAGTTTTTCGGCCAGAACGGCTGTGCCAGTGCGAGCGCTGGAGGGAACACCGTCACCGGCACGCCCGCCTGCCACTGCACGATGGTCATGCCGGCGCCGACGCGGCGGCCCTTCTCGTCGAACTTGATCTCGCCCAGCGGATAGTATTTCGAGGGGCCGGCATCCATGGTGCGCAATGCTTCACCGACGGCGACGCGATCGGCCTTACCGGCTTTCTCGAGCGCGTCCTTGATCACCCACATGTCGCCGTAAGTGGAGATCGCGTTCTGCGTCATCCACGGCTCCTTGTAGCGGGTCTTCAGTTCGGCGATCAGTGCCTCGTGGCCCTTGGCGCCCCAGCTTGCGACGCAGGTCAGTACGCCCTGAAGCAGTTCGGGGCTGACGGTTTGCAGCATGTCCGGCTCGGCGATCGCGATGCCGAACGAGATGGTCGGAATCTTGCCCTGGCCGAGACCGAATTCGTTCATCTTCTCGAGCAGCAGTTTCGCGTCCGAGATCACCGTGGGCAGGAAGAACAGCAGATCGGGCTTCGCCGAACGGATCTTCTGCACCAGCGAGGTCGCATCCGCCAGCGGCGGCGTGAACGTCTCGTCGACGATCAGCTGCAACTGGTTCTCCGCCAGAAGGCCCTCGCGCATCGCCTTTGCGGAGGCGATCGAGGCCCCCGTGTTGTCGGTCAGGATCGCGACCGTCTTCGGACGCTTGCCGGAGGCCGTCTCCGCCAGCTTGATGATCTGGGGCAACGCTTGCCGCGCCTGCGAACCTGCGGTGGCTGCGGTCTGGAATACGTACTTGAATCCGCGCTCGGTGATGAGGTCGGAGTAGGAGAGGGTGAGGACGGGCAGGCTGGCGCGCTCGGTCACCTCCGTGACCGCGAGCGTGAACGAGGACAAATACGCGCCGCTGGCCGCGACCAGATCGGTCTCCTGCGCAACCATGCGCTGGGCGGCGTTCTTGGCCTTTTCCGTGGTGTCGCCGGAATCGAGCACGACGAGCTTCAGCTTGGCGCCGCCGAGTGCCTTGACGCCGCCTTGCGCGTTGATGTGATCGACCGCCATCTCGGCGCCTTCACGCATCACCGTTCCCGGCCGGGCATAAAGCCCGGAGATCGGCACAAGCAGGCCGACCCTCACTTCCGCGGGTTGTTGCGCCCAGGCGCGGGATGCGATCAGCGTACCGGATGCGCCCGCCAGCAGCGTTCGCCGCGTGATCTTGCTCTTCGTGGTCATGACAATTCTCCTCCCTGAAAAAACGCGCGACGCTGTTAGGATTTCTTCGGCCAGAACGGCTGCGACTGCGCGAGTTCGGGCGGATAAACGGTTACAGGCACGCCCGATTGCCATTGCACGATGACGACGCCGGCGCCGACGCGACGGCCCTTCTCGTCGAATTTGAGTTGACCGCCTGGATAGTATTTCGAGGGACCGGCATCCAGGGTGCGGAAGGCCTGCGCGACCGAGTTGCGGTCGGCCTTGCCGGCTTTCTCCAGCGCCTCCTTCATCAGCCACATGTCGCCATAGGTCGAGATGACGTTCTGCGTCATCCAGGGCTCCTTGTACTTGGCCTTGAGCTCCGCGATCAGCGCCTCGTGACCCTTCGATCCCCAGTTGGCGACGATGGTCATGATGCCTTGCACGGTCTCCGGACTCACGCTCTGGAGCATGTCGGGCTCGGCAATGGTGATACTGAACGACACCGTCGGAATTTTGCCCTGGCCGAGGCCGAACTCGCTGATCTTCTCCAGACCGAGCTTGGCGTCGGAGACCGCGTTCGGCATGAACAGCAGCAGGTCCGGCTTTGCAGAGCGAACTTTCTGGATCAGCGGGGTCGCATCCGACAATGGTGGCGTCCAGACTTCCTCGACGACGAGCTGGAGACCTTCTTGCGCGAACAGCTTTTCCTTCAGCGCTTTGGCGGTGGCGACGGAGGTCGCGGTGTTGTCCATCAGCATCGCCACGGTCTTCGGCTTCTTGCCCGATGCATTCTCGGCGAGCTTGATCAGCGTCGGCAGGCCGAGCTCGGACTGGCGGCTTGCGGTCGCGGCGGTCTGGAAGATGTACTTGAAGCCGCGGTCGGTCAGCAGGTCCGAATAGGACAGCGTCAGCACAGGCAGTTCGGCGCGCTCGGTCACCTCGGTCACGGCGAGCGTGAAGGACGAGAGATAAGCGCCGGTGGCGGCGACGAGATCGGGCTCCTGCGCCACCATGCGCTGCGCCGCGTTCTTGGCCTTCTCGGTGGTGTCGCCGCAATCGATCACGACAAGCTTCAGCTTGGCACCGCCGAGCGCCTTGATGCCGCCCTGCGCGTTGATGTGCTCGATGCCCATCTCGGCGCCCATCTTCATCACCTGGCCGGGGCGGGTGTAGATGCCCGACAGCGGCACGATCAGTCCCACCTTTCGATGTCTTGCCTTTCGAAGTCTTGTTCATTTTGTTTCTCCCTGGTCTTTGTTTTTTTGTTCGTCACATACCGAGATAGGCTTTGCGTACGCGGTCGTCGGCGCGCAGCGTGTCGTTGTTGCCTTCGAGCACGACGTGTCCGGCTTCGAGGACGTAGCCGTGATCTGCTGACTCAAGCGCTTCCGCGACGCGCTGCTCGACCAGCAGCATGGTCAGCCCCGACTGACGCCGGATCTCGATCAGGCGCTCGAAGATGAAGTCCGCAGTCGATGGCGCGAGCCCCATTGAGGGCTCGTCCAGCATCAGGAGTTTTGGCGAGGAGGCGAGACCGCGGCCGATCGCGAGCATCTGCTGCTGGCCACCGGACATCGTGCCCGCAAATTGATTGCGGCGTTCCTTCAGCACCGGCAGCCATTCGAAAATGCGCTCGATATTGGCCTGCCAGTCGCGCCGGCCGCTCTCTGTCATCGCGCCCATTTCCAGATTCTCCATCACGGTCAGCGATGGGAAGACCTGGCGGCCCTCGGGAACATGGGCGATGCCGAGATGGGCGCGCTGCGGCGGCGGCACCGCGAGCAGATCGACGCCGTCGAATGAGATAGCCCCGCCGCTCGGCTTCACGATACCGGAAATTGTCTTGAACAGCGTCGTCTTGCCGGCGCCGTTGGGCCCGACGATCGCAACGAACTGGCCTGCACCGACATTGATCGACACGTCGTTCAGGACGGGTTTTGCGGAGTAGCCCGCGCTCAATCCCTCAATTCGCAGCATGGGCCGCCCACTTTTTGCCGAGATAGGCTTCGATCACGCGGCTATCGCGCGTCACCACCTCCGGCAGGCCCTCGGTGATGACGGCGCCGTGGTCGAGCACGAGAAATCTGTCGACCAGCCGGACCATGGCCTGCATGGTGTGCTCGATGATGGCGATGGTCATGCCGTCGCGTGCAAGCTGCTGGATCACGGCGACAACCTCGTCCGCCTCGCCGTGACCGAGGCCGGCCAGCGTCTCGTCGAGCAGCAGGATGCGTGGCTGGCCGGCAATCGCGCGCGCAAGCTCCATCAGCCGCAGCTCCTTGGTCGAAAGTTCACCGGCGACACGATCGGCCACCGCAGAAAGCCCCACGCGGGCAACCGCGTCGGCGGCAAGCTTGCGTGCCTCCCCGTCGGAGCGCGCACGCACATAGGCGCCCACCACGACATTGTCGAGGATCGACATGCGCAGGAACGGCCGCATGACCTGGAAGGTGCGGCCGACGCCGGCCTCGCAGATTGTGTGCGGCCGCTGGCCGGACATGTTGCGGCCGTCGATCAGGACCTCGCCGTGGTTCGGCTTCAGGAAGCCGTTGAGGAGATTGAACAGCGTCGTCTTGCCGGCACCGTTGGGGCCGATGATGCCGAGGATCTCGTTCTTGTGCAGCTTGAAGCTGACATCCTGCACGGCCTTGAGGCCACCGAAAGAGCGCGAGAGGTTGCGAACCTCAAGCACGACCTCGCCGGTCGCGGCGCGCTGTTGCGAGCCGGGCTTCAGGGTCGTCACTTTGGCGGCGTTCGCTCGCGGAGCGTCGTTGACCGTTGCTTTGGACGCATCCCGTTTGCGCAAGAGATCGCGCAGTTTCCAAAAGAGGCCTTCCGGTGCCAGCAGGATCACGCAGACAATGGCAAGGCCGAAGATGACGCCCTGGATGCCGGGGATGCGCGCACCGGCCTCCGCGTGCAGGATTTCGGCGAGCGGGATCAGAATGACCGCCCCGATGACCGGACCCCAGACCGTGCCGACGCCGCCGAACATCACGACCGTGAGCGCCTGCGCGGACACCAGCATGCCGAACACCGAGGCCGGGGTCACGACCAGCAGAACCTGCGCGTAGAACCCGCCGATGGCAGCCGCGATTGCGCCGCTGAGCGTGATCGCGCGGAGCTTCCAGGCCAGCGTATCGATTCCGGCCGCTTCGGCCGCAGCCTCGTTCTGCTTGATCGCGAGCAGCGCCATGCCGAAGCGCGAGCGCTCGATCACCTGCGTCAGCACGATCGTGGCAAGCATGATCGCGAGCCCCAGCAACGTGTAGAGGTGAGGATCGGCGAACTGCATATAGGCGATCGGAGCGTCACGCTTGATCGGGAGCGTCACCTCCTGGAATCCGAGCCACTCGAACACGTAGAGAATGGCGAGCGGGTAGGCGAGCATCGCCAGGGCGAAGTAGTGGCCCTGCAGGCGGAAGGTCGGAAATCCGATCAGGAGCCCGGCGATGCCGCCGAGCATGGCGGCGACCGGAATCAGCAGCCACGGCGAAATATCGAAATAGATCTGCCCGAGCGCGGTGGCATAGGCGCCGATCCCGAAGAAGGCGGCGTGGCCGAACGAGATCAGTCCGGTGTAGCCGCTGAGCAGGTTCCAGGACAGCCCGAATACCGCCCACACCGGCACCAGGGTCAGGATGAGCTGGTAATAGGAGTTCGTGACGCCGAGCGAGACCACGGCATAGGCGATCGTGAACAGCAGGGGAGGAAGGAAGGAGCGCATCCGGAGCATGGTCACGTCCTCTCGACCATGCGCCCGAAGAAGCCTTGCGGGCGAAAGAAGATGATAAGGAGAAAGACGGCGAAGATCGCTGCGTTCTGCAATTGCGTCGGCAGGATGAGCGTCGACATCTGCTGCACGAGGCCGATCGTCATCCCGCCCCAGAAGGCGCCGATGATGCTGCCCATGCCGCCGAGCACGACACCGGCATACATGACGATGACGTATTCGAGGCCGACGAAGGGGTGGAACGGATAGTTGGTTGCGAGCAGGCCGCCGGCGATCGCGGTGATGCCGCAGCCCAGTGCAAAGGCGGTGCGGTGGGCGCGGTCGACGTCGATGCCCATATAGGTCGCGGCGGTCGGATTGTCGGCGGCGGCACGGAGTGACTTGCCGATCCGCGTGCGCGCGATCAATAGCGAGAGCAGCGTCATGATCGCCAGCGAAACGATCGCGTCGATGCTGCGCGCCTTGTTGAGGAAGATGCTCATATCGAAGTAGGGGCCGAGCTCCCAGGCCGTGCTCGACAGCGGCGTGCGGATCGAGGCCAGCACGGATCCGAACACGATGAGGCCGCCGTTCTGCAGGATCAGCGCGATGCCGAGCGTGAGGATCAGCTGGGCGTAATGGCCTTCGCCCTCGAGCGAGGCGGTGCGCGTGCCTGAGACGTGCGAGATCAGGGCCAGATGGACGAAATAGCCGAACACGGCAAGCACGGGCCCGGCGAGCAGGATCGCGACGAACGGCCCGACGGTATTGCCGAACAGCGTCTGGATGCCGGCGGCGGTGAAGAGATAGAAGGCGGTATACATGCCGAGCATCATGAAATCGCCGTGGGCGAAGTTGATGACGCGCATGACGCCGAAGATCAGGCCGAGCCCGACGCACATCAGGCCGTAGACGGCACCGATCAGAAGGCCTGCGGCGAGCGCTTGAAAGAATCCCTCCATCAACCCAGCCTCCGCGCGGCGCCTGCGCCGGCCTGCTGACGATCATGCGCCGATGGTGCTAATAGACTGGTCTCCAAGTCGACCATGTTTCCCCCGTACTCTCCGGCACTTCTTATGATGCCGATCGTAAAACCCGTTCCGGTGCGTCCAGACGGCACTGTGCTGCGATGGCACCCGCATTGCCGAGCTGTTCGCAGTCGTCGATGAGTTGCTCCAGCCGGTGTGCGCGGTCCTCGCCGAGGGCGCGGCTGGCGGCGGCGCGAAAACGCGCGCGAATATCTGAGGGTGTGGCGGCAATGACATCGGGCAACGCGTGCCGGATCGTCCGGCCGCCGCGCAGATGCACGGTCACATCCGCGCCCTGCCTGCCGGGGAAGGCCGCGGTGAAGCCGGCATCGGCCTTGAGGTCCGTGACCGAAACCAGGCGGATGATGTCGGCATCATCGAGCCCGGCATAATTCTCTTCCGCGATCACGCCCCGCGCCAGCGTCGCGGCGACGCTGAACGGAATGCTCATCTTGGCCTGAAGCGCGTTGCGGTAGGGCCCTGTGGAGTCGCAGCCGGGATAGCGAACGGCGGCATCGGGCGCGCGAATGACGACGCGGTCGATCTCGTCGGCGCCGGCGAGCTCGCGCGACACGCGAAGCGCCGCCTGTGCGGCGGTCTGCGCGAAATTGCAGGCCGGGACCGGCTTGTTGTAAACGGCCATGATCTCGCTCTCGCCATTCGGGAATAGCGCGACGCTGTCGGGCGCGGCCTGGCGGCGATATGCGGCGAACAAGCCGGCTTCACCTTCGAGAATCGTTTCCGAGCCGAAAGCGCCCGCTGCGGCAAGGCCAATCGCCTTAATTGCGTTACTGGCGGCGAAGCCCGGATGAAAATACATGTCCGAGCCGCCGGCATGTGGCCACTCGTTCAGTCCGCTCGACGTATTGGCCGCGATCGCGATGGCGCTGGTCGCGGCGTCTTCGGAAAGGCCAAGCGCGAAACTTCCCGCCAGCGCCGCGCCGATCGGTGCAACCAGCCCGGTCGGCCGATACAAGCGCGCGAGATCTGAGCTGACGAGCGCGCGGCCGATCCGCGCACCGGTCTCGTACCCGATGATGGCAGCTGTCAGCAGTCGGCCCCCGTGCAGCGGCGTCTGTTCCGACAGCGCGAGAAGGGTCGGCCAGATCACGACGCCGTGGTGCGCGATGCTGGCCGCATGCATGTCTTCACGGACGAGACCATGTCCCATCACGGCATTGGCGAAGGCTGCGTCGGCCGGCGAGGAGGGTTGCGGTCGTCCGACGATCGTCGCGCTGCCACCGGCATTCGCGATTGAAACAGCCTGACGGCTCCAGGGATGATGGCCCGCCTCGAAGGCGCAGGACAAGAAGTCGAGCAGGCAAATCTTCGCCTTGGCGACGACTTCGGACCCGAAATCTCCGAGGTCGAGCGCAATCACGCGCCGCGCCATCTGGCGCGCGAGCGATATCTTGCCTGATACGGTCGGGCCGATCGTCATCGCAGTCGCTCTCCCCGAGGGTTTTGCGCGATCAGCCACGCATCTCGACGCCGGCCCACTCCTCGAGCACCTTGGCGATCGAGGTGAAATCGGACGACGCGCCGTATTTGGCGTTGGTGATCGCGAGCATCTGCCGCACCACCGCGCCGCAGACCATCGGCACACCCATGGCCTCGGCTTCGTCCACGCACAGCCGGACATCCTTGTAGGAGAGGCCGGTGGTGAAGCCGAAATCGAAGGTGCCGGGCAGCACCGCGCGGGGGAATTTGTCTTCGGAGGCGCTGTTGCGGCCGCTGCTGGCATTGATGATGTCGATCAGCACCTTTGCGTTGACGCCGCCTTTGACGCCCATCGCGACTGCTTCCGACGTGATCACCAGCGCCGCGGCCGCCATCAGATTGTTGGCGAGCTTGGCCGTCTGCGCCACGCCGGGCTTGTCGCCGGTGTAGAACAGCTTGCCGAAATTCTTCAGGATTGGCTGCACGGTCTCGTAGGTTGCCTGCGGGCACGACACCATCACGGCCAGCGTGCCGTTGACGGCGCCCTTGATGCCACCGCTCACGGGCGCATCGACGAGTTGCATTCCTTTGGCCTTGAGGCCTTCAGCGACGAACTTCGCCGTGCCGGGACCGGAGGTCGAGAGATCAATCACGATCTTCGCACGATTGCCGCTGCTGATGCCGTCCTGTCCGAGTGTGACGGCCTTGACGATGTCGGGTGTCGGCAGACTGGCGAGCACGATGTCGGCGCGCGAGGCGACGTCGGCTGGCGACTTTGCGAGTAGCGCGCCGCGCTTGACCAGCGGCTGGGTCGCCTCGACTTGCGTGTCGTAGATGACGAGCGAATAGCCCGCGTCCATCAATCGCCCCGCCATGGGGCCGCCCATGCGGCCCGTGCCGATCACGCCGAGAATCTCTCCCGCCATCGTCTACTCCCTGTTGCGCGATCCCGTGACGGGCGCGCCTTCTTGATATTCTGGTCAAACGTTTTCGCCGGTCGGCCTTTTCTGCCGCCGTCGTCGTGGCAGCGGGATCCCGCGCCAGCGGGCCGGATTGTTATGTTTGTCAGACAAGCTGTCAAGCATAACATTTGGGGTCGACAGTTTGCCGAGGATCGGCATAAGGTCCGGGACAACGAGGAAGACGCCCCGCGTGCCGCAAGTCCCAACTTCGAGTGTGAGCAAGACGCTCGCCGATTTTGTCGCGTCCTCGTCATGGGCGGACGTCGAGGCGCAAAGCCACGAAGCGCGGCGATCGATCCTCAATTTCTTTGCGACAGCGCTCGGCTCCGCACGCGATCCCGTCGTCATGGCCGCGATGCGCACGTTGTCGCCGTTCAGCGGCGCCGCCACATCGACAATCATCGGCCATTCGGAGCCGATGGACGCGCTGTGCGCCTCGTTTCTCAATGCCGTCTCGGCCAATCTGCTCGACTTCGACGACACGCATCCCGAGACGATCATTCATCCGGCGGCGCCCGTCGCCGCGCCAATATTGGCGCTTGCAGAGACACGCAAGCTCTCGGGGCGGGAGGCGTTGACGGCCTTCATCCTCGGCGTGGATGTCGAGTGCCGCATCGGCAATTCGGTGTCGCCGCGGCACTACGCGCGCGGCTGGCACATCACCTCAACCTGCGGGATTTTTGGCGCGGCCGCCGCTTGCGCGAAGCTATTGGGGCTGCCGGCGGAAGGGATAGCGAACGCCATCGGCCTCGCGGCGAGCCAGTCGGCCGGCAATGTCGAGAACCTGCCGAGCGCCGCCAAGAATGTCAGCGTCGGCAATGCGGCACGCAACGGATTGTTCGCCGCATTGCTTGTGCAGCAGGGTTATGAGGCCGCTCCGCGCGCGATCGAAGGTCCGCTCGGCTGGGCGCGCACCATGGGAGATGAGCCCGATCTTGCCCGCCTGCTCGAGGGTCTCGGCAAGACCTGGGAGATCGCGAAGAATACTTACAAGCCTTATCCCGCCGGCATCGTGTTCCATTCGGTGATCGATGCATGCCTCCTTATGCGCGGGAAAATGGGCCGACGGATCGACCAGATCGAGTCGGTAACGGTGCAGGGCTCGGCGCTGCTGCTTGCGCGGGGCGATCGCCCTGTCAACAACGAGCGTGATGCGCGCGTCAGTATCCATCATTGCGTTGCCTGCGGATTACTGCTCGGCACGGCCGGCGTTGTCGAATTTGCACGTGAGACTGTGGCCCGGCCCGATATCGCGCAGCTGCGACAAAAGGTGAGGGCGGAGCTCGACGGCGAGATGTCCGATGGCGCGGCGCGGGTCATCTTGCGTCTGTCATCCGGCGAGGTCCTCACCGAGACTGTCATCACGCCGCGCGGCAGCCAGGCTGCGCCGCTTGCAGATAGCGACATTGAAGGAAAGCTGCGCGAAGGCGCGCGCACTGGTCGGAGCGGCTGGGATGCGGACCGCGTTATCGACGCAGTCTGGCTGCTCGATAAGGCGGATAACGTCGGCAATCTCCTGCAATCGCTGCGATCGCCGTCGCGCCAGACAACTTCCAACTAGAATCTCTCAAGACCTGAAAGGGACGATCATGAGCAAGACCGAACTGTTCGAAAAAGGCCTCAAAGTTCGCAAGGAAGTGCTCGGCGAGGACTACGTCAACAAGTCGATTGCCGGAGCCGACGAGTTCACGCGCGCGATGGCGGAATGGTCGACCGAGTTCTGCTGGGGCGCGTTGTGGACGCGGCCCGGCGTCGACCGGCGCACGCGCTCGATCGTCAATCTGGCAATGCTTGGCGCGCTGAACCGCCCGCACGAGCTGAAGCTGCATGTGAAGGGCGCCCTGAAGAACGGGCTGACCAAGGAGGAGATCAAGGAGATCCTGCTGCAGGTCGCCGTCTATTGCGGCGTTCCCGCCGGCATCGACGCCTTCCGCAATGCGCGCGAGGCCTTCAACGAGGTCGATGCAAAACCCTGAGCACGGACTATGTGAGTTGTCATGGCTGATCCGGAATACGAGCTCTTCGCCATCCACTATGCAACGCGCGATGCGCAACGGAGCGAGCACTTCATCGGCGGCGACCCGCATGACGGGCCGATGCCGATGGACTATTTCATGTGGTTGGCGAGGGGAGGCGATCGCACCTTCGTCATCGACACCGGGTTCAACGCTGAAATTGCGAGGCAGCGCGGGCGAACATTCCTGCGCTGCCCGGTAGAGACGCTTCGCGCGTTCGATGTCGACGTCGCCGACGTCAAGGACGTGATCCTCACGCATCTGCACTACGACCACGCCGGCAATTTCGACCGGTTTCCGAACGCGCGGTTTCATCTTCAGGAGAGCGAACTCGCCTTCGCCACCGGGCGCTATATGCAATATCCGAGGCTGTCGCATTCCTTCGAGGTCGAGGATGTCTGCGGGATCGTGCGGCTGAACTATGCGCGCCGGGTGCTGTTCTACGATGGCGACGCCGAGATTGCGCCCGGACTGACGGTTCATGCGGCCGGCGGGCATTCCGCCGGTCTCCAGTTCGTCCGCGTCAACACACGCCGCGGCCCTGTCGTGCTCGCCTCCGACGTCAGCCATTTCTACGAGAACATGACGAGCGAGCGTCCGTTCACGACGGCTTTTCACGTCGGCGACATGCTGGTGGGTTTTGACAAGCTGCGGGTCGCCGCGTCCGACGCGGCCCACATCGTTCCCGGTCATGATCCGCTCGTGATGAAGCTCTATCCTTCGCCAAGCCCGGATCTGGATGGCGTTGCGGTCCGTCTCGATGTGGCGCCATCCCAGGCCATTCAGTCCCAGGGCGTTCAGCGGGGCGGCGGCGTAACCTAGGCTAGAAAAAATCGATTTTCGATTTTCTATTGACCCCCGCGCGCCGCCTTGCAATCATCCCAACATGGGTCCGCTTCAGTTCCATATGTCCGGAAGCCCCGGGGATGGTCCGCGCAGTCTGACGTCGGCGCTGCATGAGCGCTTGCGCGCCGATATTCTGGCGACGCGGCTGCTGCCGGGGCAGAAGCTGCATATCGCCGGGCTCGCCAAGCAGTTTTTCGTGAGCCTCGCCGCCGTGCGCGAGGCGCTGTCGCGTCTGGTTGCCGACGGGCTCGTACAGGCGTCCGACCAGCGTGGCTTCCGCGTGAGTCCGGTGTCGCTTGCCGATCTCGCCGACGTGACGCAGACCCGGATCGATATCGAGGGGCTTGCGCTCCGCCGCTCGATCGAGCGCGGCGATGAGGCCTGGCTCGCCTCGGTGAAATCGGCGTGGGCGGATCTGAAGGCCGTTCCTTATCACTATCCCGACGACCCGACGGTGCACTACGAGGAATGGGTAATCCGTCATCGGATCTTCCATCGCGCGCTGGTCAATGCGTGCGGCTCGCCATGGCTGCTCGGCTTCCGCGACGTGCTGCATGAGCAGAGCGAGCGCTATCGCCGGCTTTCGATTCGCAGGGAGGTCGGTGGCAAACCGCGCAACGTCGAAGCCGAACACAAGACGATTGTCGCTGCAGTGGTGAAGCGTGATGCGGATGCGGCAGTTCGCGCATTGTCAAAGCACTTCGGCACCACCAAAGATTTTGTCGAGCTCGCTGCCTCGCGCATTGCGGAGGTAAGCCGCGCGACCTGACGATCCGGAGAAAATCCGGCAAACAAAAACAGAGACCGGGAGGAAACCAACAATGAAGATCAATCGCCGTCACGCGCTTATGTCGCTCGTCGCCGCCGCAATTCTTGCCGGCCCTGCGAGCGCCGCCGACACCATTCGTGTTGGCCTGCCGACGAAAACCTACTGGCCGACGACGATCGCCGAGACCGCTGTGCGGCAGAAGCTGTTCGAGAAGGAAGGCATCCAGGCCGAGCTGACCATCTACCGCAGCGGTGCGGAGACGTTCGAAGGGATGGCTGCGGGCGCAGCCGACATCATCCTCGATCCACCCTCGCTGGTTTCCGCCGGGCGCAAGAAGGGCGTGATGTCACGGATCGTGGCCAATGCCGCGATGGGCAATTTCGGCTGGCAATTGATGGTCCCGACCAAGTCGACCATCGACGTCAAGGACCTCAAGGGTAAGAAGGTGGCGATCACCGCGGCCGGATCCGGCTCCGATTTGCTCGCGCTGTGGACCATCCAGGACAAGAAGATCGATTTCACCCGCGTTCCCGTCGGCGGCGGCGGCCTCGTGCCGAACCTCCTCGCGGGCAACGTCGAGGCTGCCGTGGTCTATTCGCCGCTCAGCTTCCAGATCTCGAAATCTGGCGAGGCCAGGGCCATCCTCGACTATGCGACCGCCGTACCGCCGAACCTGACCGCCGGCTGGATCGTGCTCGACAAGCTCGCCGACGCAAAGCCGCAGCTGGTGCAGAAGGCGGTGAACGCCCTGTACGGCGCGGTCGCGTTCATGCGGGCCAATCGCGATGTCACGGTCAAGCTGATCGCCGAGCTCTATGAAATGCCGCCGGAGATCGCGAGCCTCGAGTACGACAACACGATCATGAAGCTCGAGACCAGCGGCGACATGGGCGCGGTCAATGTGAACGCGGCCGTGCAGCTGTCGCTGGATCTCGCCAAGCTCGGCGGGCTCAAGGATATCGTGCCGGTCGAGGACGTGATCTCGACCAAGTTCAAGCCGATCCCGACCAAGCAATAGCGATGCAGAGCACGCTCGCCATCAACCTGGTGCGGATCGCGATCATCATCGCGATCCTGGCGCTGTGGGAGGTGCTGCCGCGCACCGGCATCGTCAATCCGCGCCTGCTGCCGTCGGCGTCCGACACGTTCGCGACGCTCGGCGATCTCCTGCAGCGCGCGGCCGTGCAGAAGGATCTGATGGTGACCGCGACCGAAGTGCTGGCCGCGTTCGCGCTCGCCGTGCCCTTCGGCGCAGTGATCGGCTTCCTGGTCGCGGAGAACCGCTACTTTGCCGACGTGGCCAAGCCGCTGCTGTTCTTCGCGTTCAGCATTCCGAAGTCGATCTTCCTGCCGATGTTCATCCTGGTGTTTGGCGTCGGCTTCGCGCAGAAGGTCGGTTTCGGCTTTTTCTCCACGATCTTCATCGTGATCATGTCGACCACGACGGCGGTGGAGTCGGTCAAGGTCGAGCATCTCACGGTGGCGCGCTCCTATGGCGCCACGCCGATGCAGACCGCGTTCCGGGTCTATCTGCCGAGCATGCTGCCGGTGCTGCTGGAGGCCTTGCGGATCTCCATGATCTTCAACCTGACCGGCGTGATTTTGGCCGAGATGTACGCCTCGCGCGACGGCATCGGCCACCAGATCGCGACCTGGGGTGAGAATTTCCAGATGAAGCAGCTCCTCGCCGGCGTCGTGATGGTCGCCGCGATCGCCATGACCTTCAACGAACTAGTCAGATGGGTGGAAACGCGATGCAGCCATTGGCGAACGTGACCCCGTTGAAGCCTCCCGCGCGCGCCGGCGCGATCGAGGTGAAGAATGTCGGCCAGGTGTTCAAGACCAGGTCGCAGGACGTCGTCGCGCTGGAGGACGTCTCGCTGGAGGTCAAGCCCGGCCGCTTCGTCGTGCTGGTCGGTCCGAGCGGCTGCGGCAAGTCCACCCTTCTGATGATGATGGCTGGGCTGCGCCAGCAGACCTCGGGCACGATCACCATCAGCGGCGCGCCGATCCCGGAGCCGGACCCCGACAGGGTCGGCGTGGTGTTCCAGGAGGCGAGCCTGTTTCCCTGGCTGACGGCAGAGGACAATGTCGAGTTTCCGTTGGCACTGCGCGGCGTGCCCAAGGCGGAACGGCGCACCAAGGCGCAGGATGCGCTCAAGCTGGTCGGCCTCGACGGCTTCGGAAAGCGCCATCCGCATGAGCTCTCGGGCGGTATGAAGCAGCGCGTCTCGATCGCGCGCGGGCTGGTGCAGGACCCGCCGGTGCTGCTGATGGACGAGCCGTTCGCCGCGCTCGACGAGCAGACGCGCATGACCATGGGCGACGAGTTGCTGCGTATCTGGGCGGCGACCGGAAAGACCGTCGTGTTCGTCACGCACAGCCTCACCGAAGCCGTCTATCTCGCCGACGAGGTGATCGTGATGTCGGCGCGGCCCGGCCGCATCGTCGACCATCTCCAGGTCCAGCTGCCGCGGCCCCGCACCTACGAGATGCTGAGCGGCGACGCTTTCGGAGCGCTGCGCGACCGCATCTGGCGGCACATCCGCAAATCGGCGTGAGGCGGGAGATGAGCGCCAAGATGACCGCGAAGATAAGCGCGAAGACGCTGCGATATCTGATCGTGATCGGCCTGATTGCACTATGGGAGCTGCTGCCGCGCACCGGTCTTATTCCCGAGCTGTTCCTGCCGTCCCTGTCGTCAACGCTGATCGCTGGATGGAGCGACGCTGCCGAATACGGTCATGCGCTGGCGGTGACGCTCTACGAAGTCGTGGTCTCCATGGCGTTCGCCTGTGGCGGCGGCATCCTGCTCGGCGCCGTCGTCGGCAGCCTGCCGCGCCCCCGCGTCCTGATCATGCCGATGGTATCGAGCCTCTACGCGGTGCCGCTCGTGATCCTCTATCCCGTCTTCACCGTGTGGCTCGGCATCGGCTCGGAGTCAAAGATCGCGTTCGCCTCGATCTACGGTTTCCTGCCGACGATGCTCGCGACCGCGGCCGGCATCCAGACCATCGATCCGCAGCTCCTGCTCGCGGCGCGCAGCATGGGGGCGACGCTGACACAGCGGCTGGTTCGCGTCATCATCCCTGCGGCAATCCCGACCGTGCTGTCGGGCTTGCGCGTCGGCGGTGCGCTTGTGATCGTCGGCGTCGTGGTCTCGGAGATGCTGATCTCCTCGGCCGGCATCGGCTATCTGATCTCGCGCTACCGCACGATCCTCGACAGTCCGCACGTGTTCGCGGGTGTGCTGCTCGTGCTGTTCATGGCGATCGCCTTCAACGCCGCGATCCGGTGGATCGAGCGCAAGGCGGCGATCTGGCAGACCGGCACGCGCGCAGGTCAGGCCAATGACGAGATCGCGTCGGGCACGATGCAGCCGGCGACCTGAGGTTTTAGCGTGTACGATCTGACCCTGACATTCGACAACGGCCCCGATCCCGACGTGACGCCGCGCGTGCTCGACATTCTCGGCGAGCGCGGGATCAAGACCACCTTCTTCGTCATCGGTGAGAAACTCGCCGACCCCGCGCGGCACGGCCTTGCGGTGCGAGCACACGGGGAGGGGCACTGGATCGGCAATCACACGTTTACGCACACCATTCCGCTCGGTGAGCAGCCGGACCGGGACACTGGGGAGAACGAAATCGGCCGCACGCAAGGAGCGATCGGCGATCTCGCGCATCCGCAGCGCTGGTTCCGGCCTTTCGGTGGCGGCGGCAATCTGGACATGCGGCTTTTGAAGCCGTCCGTCGTCGATTATCTCACCCGCAACAAGCACAGCTGCGTGCTGTGGAATGCGATCCCGCGCGACTGGGACGATCCCGACGGTTGGACCGAGCGCGCACTTGACCAATGCAACCGGCAGCCCTGGACGCTAATGGTGCTGCACGATCTGCCGACCGGCGCGATGGACCATCTCGAGCGCTTTCTTGACCGCGCCGAAGCGGCCGGCGGTCGCTTCCGCCAGGATTTCCCGCCGCAATGCGTTCCGATCCGCAGCGGCGAGATTGCACTTCCGATCAACGATTATGTTTCCTCCATCGAAGAGAGTGTTTGACCCATGAAAGTCGCAAGTTTCACGATCGCCGGCACCGCCAGCTACGGCATTGTCACCGACAAGGGCGTCATCGATGCCGGCAGGCGGCTGGCGGCATTTGCGACGCTGAAGACGCTGCTTGCGAAGGGCTCGCTCGGCGAACTGAAAAAGCTTGCCGGCGAGACGCCCGACTACGCGCTGAAGGATGTCGCACTGCTGCCGACCGTGCCCGATCCCGACAAGATATTCTGCATCGGCGTCAACTATGCCACCCATCTGGCCGAGAGCGGCCATCCTACCCCGCCACACCCGATGATCTTCACCCGCTTCGCCAACAGCCAGGTCGGGCATGGCCAGCCGATGATCCGGCCGCTGGAATCCGAGCGTTTTGATTATGAAGGCGAGATGGCGGTCGTCATCGGCAAGGCCGGTCGCCGCATCTCGCGCGAAGCCGCGCTTGGCCATGTCGCCGGCTATGCCTGCTACAATGACGGCAGCATCCGCGACTGGCAGCGCCACACCTCTCAATTCGCACCCGGCAAGAACTTTGCCGGCACCGGCGGCTTCGGGCCCTGGATGGTCACAACCGACGAATTGGCCGATGTCACCAAGCAGACACTGATCACGCGGCTGAACGGTATCGAGGTGCAGAAGGCCCCGATCTCCGATCTCGTCTTCGACGTTCCCGCCCTGATCGCCTACTGCTCGACCTTCACCGAACTCGCGCCGGGCGATGTCATTGTCACCGGCACGACCGGCGGCGTCGGCGCCTATCGCACCCCGCCGCTGTGGATGAAGGGCGGCGACGTCGTGGAGATCGAGATTTCTGGCATCGGCATCTTGCGCAATCCGGTCAAGGACGAGGTGCCGGCCACGGCGACGCGCGCGGCCTGACAGCCGCGCTCGGCAACATAAGAAGGAGAACCCCATGCCCTTGCCAACGCACATCTTGCCGACCACTGTGGTCGGCAGCTATCCGCAGCCGGAATGGCTGGTGAACCGCGCCATGCTGTCGAAGGTGGTGCCGCGCACTCGCCTGCACGACATGTGGCGGCTACCGGCGGAACATCTTGAGGAGGCGCAGGACGATGCGACCATCGTCGCGATCCGCGACATGGAGCGCGCCGGCATCGACATCGTGACCGATGGCGAAATCCGCCGCGAGAGCTACTCCAACCGCTTCGCCCCGGCGCTCGACGGTATCGACGGGGATAATCCCGCGATGATCACGGCACGCACTGGCAACACTCAGACCCCGGTGCCGCGCGTCGTCGGGCCGGTGAAACGCAAGGGACCGGTTGAGCTGCACGACATGCAGTTTCTGCGCAGGAATACCGATCGTGCAGCGAAGATCACCCTGCCGGGTCCGTTCACGATGAGCCAGCAGGCCAAGAACGAGTTTTACAAGGACGAGGAAGAGCTCGCGATGGCCTTGGCCGAGGCCGTCAATGCCGAGGCGCTCGATCTGCAAAGAGCAGGCGCTGATGTGATCCAGCTCGACGAGCCCTGGGTGCGCAACAATCCGGATCTCGCCAAGCGCTACGCGGTCAAGGCCATCAACCGTGCGCTGAAGGGCATCACGGTGCCGACCGTCGTGCATCTCTGCTTCGGCTACGCCGCAGTCGTGCCCGGCTCGAACAAGCCGGCCGGCTATTCCTTCCTCGCCGAGCTTGACGACACGACCGCCGACCAGATCTCGATCGAAGCCGCGCAGCCGAAGCTCGACCTCGGTGTGCTCAAGGACCTCTCGTCGAAGAAGATCATGCTCGGCGTGCTCGACCTCGCCGATCCCGCGATCGAGAGCGTCGATACCGTGGCCGATCGCATTCGCAACGGCCTGAAGTACGTATCGCCGGATCGCCTGGTTCCTGCGCCCGATTGCGGCATGAAATACATGCCGCGCGCAACTGCGTTCGGGAAGCTCAAGGCCATGTGCGATGCAGCAGCGATGGTCAGGCGAGAGCTAGGCTGAAAGGGCGCGCGTCAGAGTTAGTTAATGCGCCAAACCGCAACGACTTTGAAAAATCGGCAGAACGATGTGAATGTTGGAATGCGTCGTCAGGGACACTTCAGTTCGCGCCTCTTTCGAGCCGAGGGGCGGACTCAATTGATCCACCAACTGGCGGAGCAAGTGCGACCGAGCGAAATCAAACTACCGCCCAGAGGTCAAACGACAATCTATTTCGCTGCGGAGCGCAGAAAAATCAATTGGTTTCGTCAACAAGGTCTCTGCACCCGCTGCCATGGCTCTTCGTCGGGTGTCGCCATCACCGTAGGCAGTGATCATGATCACCGGGACATCCGGCCTTGACGCTTTCGCTTTGGGTAGAAGTTCAAGGCCGCTCATTCCGGGCATATTGACGTCCGACAAAATCAGGATCAAAGGCACGGTATTGGCATCACTGATTTTCTGAAGCGCGCTATCTCCCGAAGTAGCGAATTCCATTGTAAAGCGGCCGGAACGGATGTCGCGCCTGAATTGCTGGCGAAACAGGTCTTCGACGTCGGGTTCATCATCGACCACGAGTATAAGACAAGTCACGAATGAGTCTCAGCGTTGCTGGCATGGGCGGAGCGTGGAAGGACCACTCGAAATTCAGTGAACTGGCCGGCTTGAGTGTCGACCTCAATCGAGCCGGCGTGTTGCTTGACAACGATATCGTAGCTTAGCGAAAGCCCGAGACCGGTGCCTTCTCCGGGCGGCTTGGTCGTGAAGAATGGGTTGAACATTTTCTCCATCACTTCGGACGGAATTCCCGAGCCATTGTCGCGAATTCGAATTTCGACGCGGTTCCCCAGATTTCTGGTTGCTGCAGTAAGCTGAGGCTCGTAATCATCGCGGCCATCGTCTGCCTTACGTTTCCTCGCAGCATAAAATCCGTTGTTGATCAGGTTCAGTAGCACGCGGGTGATCTCCTGGGGTACCAGCTCGGCCTCTCCTGCGCCGGGATCGAATTTCTGGTCGAGCCTGATATAAAACCCCTGCTCCTCGGCCCGGGCACCGTGATAGGCAAGGTTGAGACTCTCCTCAACCAGGGTATTGATATCAACCGCGCGCCGCTCACCTGAATCATCGCGCGAGTGCATCAGCATATTCTTGACGATCGAGTCTGCGCGCTTGCCGTGCCGCACCACCTTTTCGAGGTTACTTTTAAGAAGCCTTGCGATTTCATCCGTTTCCTGGCGCATCATATCGTTCAATGGCGCTGGTTTGAGAACCTCGCCCAGTTCGTCGACCAACCCCTGCGAGAGTGCGGAAAAATTATTGATAAAATTGAGCGGGTTCTTGATTTCGTGGGCGATGCCGGCGGTGAGTTGGCCTAGCGAAGCGAGCTTTTCGGTTTGGATTAGCCGATCCTGCGCGGCGCGCAGTTCGTCTAGCGAGTGCGACAGCTCCCGCGTTCGTTCACGGACTTTTTCTTCGAGAGACTGCCGCTCCCGATCAAGCGCCTGGTAGAAGCTCGCGTTGTTGATCGCGGTAGAAGTCTGGCTAACTAAGTTGGCCAGCTCGAGCAGGACCTCGCCGTCTTGGACGACCCGGCGCTGGTAATGCGCCTGCGCCGCTGTATTTCCCGCGACTAGCAGGCGGATGGGGTTGTTCGGTTCCCCGCCCAAAGGCGAGACGATGTACTCGTCCATACCGAAGAGACGCCGCAGCGACGTCAGCTCGCTGCGGCGGCAATCGGGCAAACACAGTACCCGCTCCACACCGTCATCAAGTGGTGCGAGCGCCAGCGAGGCGGCGGGGAGAACCAGCCTGGCAATGCTGGGACTCTCGGCGTCGTCATAGTATCCATCCATCGTCTCGATGGAGAACACGTTCGCGCCGGGCTGCTTAAAAAGAATGAGGCAGCGCTCGAAGTTGAGTTCGTATAAAGCGAATTCTGAGGCAAGCTGCAGGATCGTGGCGAGGTCGACGGTTGTATTGAATTTCTTACCAAGTTCGTAGAGCTGACGATACGCGCTCATCTGGCCGTCGAGATGCTCTTGGACTTCGTAGAGCTGACTCTCAGTCGTCACCAGGCGCTTGACCTCGTCCGAGAGGCGCTGGTTTTCAACGCGAAGGCGGTCGATCTCGCTCATGCTACCGATCTTTCCACAGGACGCGGAGTATAGCGGTGCTGACATTGGCTAACTCAGTAAACTGCTAATACTACGGCGGTGTAGTTGTGGAAATAGTCGCGCCCTCCTATCGGCCCAATTTCTCCATAGGTGTAGAGGCCTATCCATGGAACCGTGGGCCCAATTTTTTGCTGAAGCTTTTCCAGTATTTGGCTTTTTTGCTGGTCGCGGAAAACGGCTTTGCCGCGGCCTATGCAGTCGAACTGAAACACCATCTTCGGTGCGTTATTGCCTAATGTTGACTTGATTTCTTCGCCAATGCGGTCGACGCCGGCCGATATCTTCTCGTGGTCGCGCCGGCTCATCCAGATGCTCGTACCTTCTTCGACCTCGGTCGGAATTGTGATTGACCCCGCCTTGTCATCCTTTGTCGGCATGAAGCGGATCAAATAGTCGTCGTACCCCTTGATCTGTTCGGGCGCCTTGAATGCCATGCAGAGACTGAGGACCGCCTTGCTCCAATTGTCGATTTCGTCACCGACCAGATATTCCTTGAGCACATCGAGGACCGGCATGCCGTCGATCTCGTAAATGACGTTGCCGGAGCAGCGGGTCACCTTGCGTTCGCCGCCGATCGGAAGGCAGCCGTGGTTAACCGCCCAGGCAAGCCGAGCTGATCCGGACAGCAGAATGCAGGCGATACCATCGGATGTGATTTGATCGTCGCAATATTGATAGGTTTGTTTGAATTCCATGTTGTCGGCCGACGTACCCCCAAACAGGGGCAGGTGACGATCAAGCTGCAATTCACTCTTGAGGCCTGCGGCGAATCGGTCAAAATTCAGGGTCAGCCCGTCGCCAAGCATGATCAACCCAAGCGTGTCAGGCTGCATCTCGCAAGCCAGGCTCTGAGCGATGGTCCTTCCCGCGGCTTCCGAATCCGCCTTGAGGCCGGAGGCGATTGCGTTCTTGAATTTCAATTCATCGGAGCTGATGGTCATCACGGCCACCGAGAAGTTCGACTCGTCGGCTTCGACACCTGCGATGACTCCCCCGCCAGACCCGCCGGCGAGCGGAGCACCACCGGTGGCTACGCGAACGGCGTCCAGGAGTGCGCGCTGTTCATATCCGACGGAAGCAAACATAAAGACGAAGTCGGGCCGGTCGATCCCGGCCGCCGTCAATGCTCTCTCGGCGGCCTCGCGCCCGGCCACCTTCGGATTTCGATGATGACTCATCCCAACACCGGCATTCGTACCCATCGGCATGACCTTTCATCGCGAGCGAACCGGACGCCTGTCCCCAGCAGATTTGCTTAGCTCTATGAGAGATTGCCGATAGGGCGACGACAACAGCGGCAAAGAACGATGAGCACGGCATCCTCAGGCTAGTCGGGGAACCAACGGCTGCCTATGCTAATCCGGCAAAACGCACGCCTTGCCTCATTTGAGAACGTAGCACCGTACACCTTTTGTTGCCATGGTCGCCGACCGGCTCCGGACAGAAGCTTACCTCTTGGTGTTCGTCGCAGTTTCGATGGCGACCAGCAGCGATGCAGGTTGCAGCGGCTTGGTAAGGAAAGCCGCGCAGCCGGCCGCTTCGCAGCGTTCGCGGGCGCTGGTCTCGTTGTGAGCCGTGATGACGATGGTGGGAATCCGGATCCCTGAGCGAGTGAGTTGGTGCTGAAGCTCGAGGCCGCTCATTTCGGGCATCTGCAGATCGACGATCAGGCACACTGGCAGTCCGAGCGGCAGCCCGGCCAGAAAGCCCCGGGCCGAGGTGTATGTCCTGACCTCGAGCGCGCGTGCCCTCAACAAGCGCTCGAGAGCCCTCAGAACGAAGGGGTCGTCATCCACAATCGCGATGCAGCCCGAGTTGTCTCCCATGGTGACACTATCGGCGTCAGGGTTGTGGCCTGTCGAGTTGGCCCTTGGACCAACATTGCCTGGAATTCCACTCGGCACTAGATCCGCGCTTTTTCCGCCAACCTTACGAGGTCCGCCACCGAGCGCACCCCGAGTTTCATCATCACCCGCCCGCGGTGCACCTTGATCGTCTTCTCCGCAGTACCCAGGTTCCCCGCGATCTGCTTGTTGAGGCGGCCGGCGACCACCTGGGTCAGAACTTCGCGCTCCCGCGGTGTCAGCATCGCGAGCCGTACCTTGATCTCGCCGATCTCAGCAATAGCGACGCGGGTCGCCGCATCCTCTTTCCCGGCTCGTGCAATCGCGGCCAACAGTTCTGTTTCCTTGACAGGCTTGGTCAGGAAGTCGATCGCACCGGCACGCATGGCGCGGACGCTGGTCGGGATGTCGCCCTTTCCGGTCAGGAAGATGATTGGCCTTTGCGAACCTGCTGCAGTCAAGGTCTGCTGCAACTCTAGCCCATTCAACCCCGGCATCGACACATCGAGTATGGCACAACCAGGCACCGATCCATCGTGTTCGGCTAGAAACATCGGCGCAGACGTGAATGCCTTGACGTCGAAGTTTCGCGCCCGTAACAGCCGCGACAACGCATTCAGCACCCTCGTGTCATCATCAACAACGAAAATTGTGAACGTCGGATCTTTCATTGGGCCTCCGCAAGGACTTCTTGCGTCGGCAACAATATAGTCGCGACGACGCCACCAGTACGGTCGTTAGCCACGGCAATCTTGCCTCCATGCGCTTCAATGATGGTGGAGCAGATCGTCAGTCCAAGTCCAAGGCCATGGGTCTTGGTCGTGAAGAACGGTTCGAACAATCGGTCTGCCTGGGCAACCTCGATCCCTGGTCCTCGATCTCTGACAAAAACCTCAACGCATCCCTGCGTTGCTCGGCTGGAGATCGTGATCGTCCGCGTCCCCGCGGTCGAAGCCATCGCGTCCATCGCGTTCACGAGGAGGTTTAGCAGAACCTGTTGCAATTGGACGGCATCGCCGAAGAGCTGCGGCAAAGCTGCCGCAAGATCCATGTTGACCATAATGCGGCGGTCGATCATTTCGCTCCGAAGCAACGCGACCGTCTGATCGATCAGTGCGTTCATACTGACAGACTCCAGCACCGTCTCGCCTTTTTTCAGCAGGCTGCGCAGACGATGAATGACTTCGCCAGCCCGGTTAACATCTTGCACAATATCCTGCAGCGCGTCTCGAACCTCCGCGATGTTGGGGGGATCGTCAGCCAGCAGATAGAGCGCAGCCTGCGCGTTCGACAAGATCGCAGTGAGTGGCTGGTTGACCTCGTGGGCGATCGCACCGGAGAGCTCACCCAGAACGGAAACCCTCATTAAATGCGTAACTTCCTGTCGCTGCAACTCCGCTTCGGACTCGACGGCCTTCTGTTCGGTGACATCAACGAAGATTCCGCTAAATCGGTTCGGAGCTCCGTGATCGTCGGGGCGCACACGCGTCCGGATGCTGATCCAGCGCACCTGACCTTCCATTAGTATCCGAACTTGCGTTACGGCAGGTTCGCCGGCATTCCTGATTTGCCGGATCGCGGCGAGTGCGACATCGCGGTCGTCAGGGTGTATGATTTCCAAAAACGTATCGCGGGTAAGCGGCCGGTCACCCGCGAGCCCGAACATTGCTCGGCAATGCTCAGTGGCCCACATTCCGTTCGTTGTTCGGTCAAACTGCCATAGACCGACATTTACCGAAGCCGCGGTGAAGCTCATTCGCTCCTCGCTTTCCTTGAGCGACATCTCCGCTTGATAGCGCCGGCGTCGCTGGAACAGCAATGCGGTGACGAAGGATGCCTGCAGTCCGACAATCAAGGTCGTGCTCAGTACGAGGTAGCGATGCTCACTCCAGAGAGTCGGCTGCTTGAAGAGTACAACGCTGCCAAGCGGAAGGTCACTTTCTTTGAGGCCCCACTGCGTCATAGCCCGCGCATCAGTCCGGAATGCGGGCTTCGGATTCGATTTGGGAGGAACCTTCGTGACCTCGGTACCTGAAAGTATCTCAAGGGCCATGTCAGCGGCAGTTATGCCCAGAGACTCAAATGTGTCTGTGTATCCTCCAACGATGCCGGCGCCGATATAAGTATCGAAGATCCCATAGACTGGGGCGGCGGAAGCTTTCGCCACCGCCGCAGCCACGTCTCTTGGGATGAAGCGTTTGCCTTCGCGATCTGCAAAAAAGGTAAGCATCATGACAATGCTGTCACTTGGCAGCCGTGAAACGTCGCGCAGCAATTCCGCATGAGTGAGGTTAGACCAGTAGACCACCTCAAGCCCGGCATTCTGCCTTTCAATCGCAGTGCGTGCGATTTCACGCCAGCGGAGATCGACGACATCGGTCCCGCTAATCACAACCAGGCGGCGTGCTTTGGGCTGAAGCCGTTCTGCAAGCTCGAGTGTCTTTTCAGGGTAGGAGTTATTGATCACGCCGGTGATGTCCGGCGGCAACTGCAGCGCTTCGTAGGTCGACCGGGTGACATCGGAAAATACGACGGGAACACCCGGGCCGATTACGTCACGATACTTGAGGATAAAAGGTATCGCCGAGACGCCGATTACGAACAGAAGGTCGAAATGGACGCCAGCGTATTTCTCGCGAAGGAAATTGGCCATTCGTGAGGCGTGCGCCTCATCCGGACGTCGGGCCAAATCCAGATATTCGGCGTCGATTTCAAGCCCCTCGGGAGATCGTTCCAGCCAACGCTTTCGAACCGCATCCGAAACCAGTGCGGTAGCCGGGAACGTATAATTGTATGCGTGGAGAACTAAAACCCGTCGCGACGCATCTTCAGCGTGAGATTGAGCGATGAAAACCCAAGGCGTGAAAAGAATCAGCAGAAATGCACCACGCAAAAGACGCGCGTACCTAGCAGCCGGCCAACCAACACGATCGCAGGCTTTCACGAAGCTCGTCCATTCGAAACCCGGACGAGAATAGAGCATTCATTCGGGAGCTGTCGAGTGGTGAACTCGGCTTTGGGCGGTGGTGGGACTAAGCCGCATCGGACCACAGATCGGTTTTCATGCGCGCCCACGTCCTCCGCCGCACGGCCACGTGGGACCTTGGTCCAATTTAGCGGGGCGGTTTCGCCGAATACCTTCCTCAGCTGGATACCTTCGCTGCGGCGCGGCTGCAGAGCCGTTCTGGAGCGGGGGCGAAGATCAGAACCCCACTCTCAGCCCCATCAATTCACGTTCCGCGCGACCAAACGCTTCATCCTTGCGAGCCTGCGATAGCAATGCGCCAAGTGTGTTATCTCAAGTCGTTTTTGTCCGGCCGGCAGAGCGACAGCCGCTTCGGTCAGTGCGTCGGCGAGTTCGTCGCACTCGTCCGCTGTCATGTTGATCGGCTGCTCTGGCTCGGTGCCCATCGATCATCCTCGAACCTTCGGACCTTAAGCGACAGGGGCTGGCAAATCTATTCGTCGCCCCCGGCCGGATTCACTTAATTCGGAGCCCGCCGCCGAGCCCCAACCGCCAACCGTCCGATGGAAACACACAACACGTGTGCCGAAAACTGCGGAGGAGAAGATGGATCGGAGTGCGACGCTCAGCTTTGAAGACCCACTTTGCTACCAGGCGGCGATCACCACTGCGGATCTTGAGGTGCTACCGACGTCAGGCTGTTCGTTCAAGGCAGAATTGACCAAGGTCCGCTTGGGTGAGCTATTGCTGCAACGCTTCTTCCATAATCTACCCACGCTCAACACCGGCGTTATCAAGCCCGGACGCAGCGTATTTACGTTCCTGACGTCATCGTCGCCAGCTAGTATGCGACACTGCGGAATGGACGTTTTGTCTGGAGACATCATCGCCAATGACGGCGACGAGATACACCAGCAGACCGAGGCCGAGTTTCGTCTGGGATCGATATCTCTCGCGATCGTCCAACTCGATGCCGCTTGCCAAGCCATAGCCGGTTGCGAGTTTTTTTCGAACTCAGCGCAGAAGCAGCTTATTCGGCCGGATGCTGCTATGATGTCGCGGCTGTTGAACCTGCATGAGGTAGTGGGCCAAATCGCAGCAAACGCGCCTGAGATTCTTGTCGTGAACGAGGCAGCGCGCTCCTTGGAGAACCAGTTCATCCATCTACTGGTCAGGTGTCTGACGGAGAGCGCATCTAGTCGATCCATTAACTGCGGCCTGCGGCAGGCTCGGATAATCGCAAAATTCCATGAATATCTTGAAGCTAACCCGAACGTGCCGCTTTATTTGGAAGACATATGCGGAGCGATCGGAGCGGCGGAACGCAGCCTTCGCGCCGCCTGCGAAACACACCTCGGCATGGGTCCTATCCGTTATCTTGCACTGAGGAGAATGCACCTTGTTCGCCGGGCGCTCTCGCAAGCCGATTGTTCCACCACAACCGTGACGAGAATTGCCATGGAGCACGGGTTCTGGGAGCTGGGGCGCTTCTCAGGGAGTTACCGCGCGATGTTTGGGGAAACGCCTTCGGCTACATTGTTCCGACCGCCGCACGACCGACCTGCGGATGGCCTGATGTAGCGCGAGCGCCGAGTTGAAGCCGGCCAAATCCACCAGACTTAGCACTCTAGCTACGCCGTCGGTCCACTTCCGGTCTGGCCCTGAACGGACCCTTCAGCCGCTTCCACCCCAACCAGCGCCCGCCTATCCCTCGTATTGGTCCGGCCCCATCGCCCAGAGCGATTGATCGTGACCGGATGCGTAATTGCGATTGTTCAGCGCCGGATTGCGATTGACCATCGGCCGCATGAACATCGGGTGAGTGGCGCTGCGCACCTCGTGCTCGACCGTGAACAGGGGCTTGCCGCCGTCGAGATCGACGATGTCGCAGAACCGGTACTGATATTGATTGTCCTCGCGCGAGATCAAATTGCGCGCCAACAGCCTGCGGTAAGGGCCGGAGAAGTCGGTGATGTACATCTGCACATGGTGGCCGTCGTAGTCGCCTTGCGGCCGATCGGTCTCGCGGAACAACAGATGCTGGTCGCGGCCCGTCTTCACGGCGGCGACCGTGCCGTCGCCGTTCCACAAGGCGGAAGGCATGCCCATGATTTCAGGGTAGAAGGCGCAGATACGCGCTGCCGAACCCACCGGCACGTCGAACTCGACATAGGGAATGCCGAGCGCGATGCGGCCGAAGCGCGCGGCGTCGGGCTCGTAACAGCGCAGGCGGTTGCCCCACGGACAAATCGCTTCGACATGGTCGTTGCGCTCGGCGAAGGCGAACGCCGTGCCCTCGAGCTTTTGGGCGACCGACGCCAATCGCGCCAGCAGCGCCTCGCGGCCCGCGATCACCAGTCCGACATGACCGCGCAGCACCTGCGGCCTCCCGCTCGGCAAGTGGAATTGGCTCCGCCCGGCGTTGATCCACATGTTGGTGTCGGACACCATCAGGTAGGGATCGCGGGTGAGCCCGAGACCCGTGACGTAGAACAGGTTGGCGAGCCCTTGATCCGGGACCTGGATGTTGACGTGCTCGAGATGGATCGCGTTGCCGAGATCTTCTGCGGATCGATCGAATTGTTGCGGCATGGATGGGGCTCTCGCTGGGGGACGGACGGGTCATACTAAAGCGTTTTCAAGCGAAGTGGACACCGGTTCGCGCAAAGAAAACGCGTCAAAATGAGAATCTAGAGCGCACAATTTCCGCCAGCCGAAACGGCGAACCGATGACATCTTGAGGGCTGGGCATGACGTCCGTTGCGACCTTGCCGTGGCGGCCAGTCCCTGTAATCTGACCAAAACCTGAGGCAAGAACACCGGGAAGGAACGAATGCGGGGAGTTTTGGCGGGCGTACGCGTTCTCGATTTCGGGCGCTATATCGCAGGGCCTTATTGCGCGACCTTGCTGGCCGAATTCGGCGCCGAGGTCATTCGCGTGGAGAAGCGCGACGGCAGCGAGGATCGCTTCGTGGCGCCGGTGGGAGAGGGTGGCGAAGGCGCGCTGTTTCTTCAGGTCAATCGCAACAAGAAGTGCCTCACGCTCGATCCGATGAAGCCGGAAGGGCAGGAGGTGATGCGCCGCCTGGTGGCGACCGCGGACGTGGTCGTCGCCAATCTGCCGCCGCAGACCCTGCGCGCGATGAAGCTCGACTACGGCTCGCTCAAGGCGATCAAGCCGGACATCATCCTGACGACGGCAACCGCGTTCGGCGGGCCGGGGCCCTGGTCCGACCGCGTCGGCTTCGACGGTGTCGGGCAAGTCATGTCGGGTTCGGTGTACATGACGGGCGCCGGTGATCCGCCTTACCGGGCCGCGGTCAACTGGGTCGATTTCGGAACGGCGCTGCATTGCGCGTTCGGGACGCTCGCTGCGCTGATCGAGCGTGGCAAATCCGGGCGCGGGCAGATCGTCGAGGGCGCGCTGCTTGCAACCGCTTTGTCCTTCACCAATGCCACGCTGATCGAGCAGGCCGTTATCAACGTCAATCGCGTGCCGACAGGCAATCTCGGCCAGACCGCAGCGCCAGCCGACATCTATCGCACCAGCGACGGCTGGGTGTTGTGCCAGGTCACGGGGCATCCGCTGTTCAAACGCTGGGCCAGGCTGATGGGCGAGGAGGAGTTGTGGCTGAACGATCCGCGCTTTGCCGACGACATCAGCCGCGGCAACAACGGCCCCGTCATCAGCGAGCGGATGGCGCGCTGGTGCGCCGAGCGCACCACGCGGGAGGCCGCCGACACCCTGGGCAAGGCGATGATTCCGACCGGCCCAGTGCTGAGCCCGCAACAGGCGCTGGATCATCCGCACATCCGCGCCGCCGGCTTTATGCAGGACGTCGATTATCCCGGTCTGCCGAAGCCCGCACCGGTGACACGCGCCGCCGTCCGCCTGTCGGAAACGCCCGGTGAAATCGCAATGCGCGCGCCGACGCTCGGCGAGCATACCGATCTTATCCTGACCGAGCTCGGCTACGACAAGGCCGCGATCGCGGCACTCCGGCAAGGCGGCATCGTCTAGCGAGGGAGGCTGGCCGAGCACATCCGGCAATCGCTCATCGGCCCTGTGCGATTGCCGGGAGCTTGGCTGCGGTGTGGTCAACGGGTTGTTTGGAGGAAACGTCGGCGGACGCCGGAGGCGCTACGCGCAGAGATCGATGGCAGCGCGACCATCAGGTGGTCGGCCGTCACCGTCGGCTTCCGCATCAGATGCGGGACGCCGCAGCCGCATCGAGGCGCCGCCGGGGGGCGGCGGGTCGTCGTCGTCATCCAGCCTGCGCAGCGCGGCGAGGATGTCCGCGAGCCGGATGGTCTGGTCCAGGCCGGGAATCTCGCGCAACGCGGGATGGGATTCGACCGCGTACATGTCCGACGCCCACGACGACAGGATGATCCGCTTCTCCGGGGTCGAGAGGCCGCGGTCGTCGAGGACGGCGCTCGGAGATGCATAATGTGCGGCGGGATGAAACAGCGGGTTGAGACCGCCGGTGGTCGCATTGGCATTGGTCATGGTTGTCTCCCTCTACACTCCTTCCGAAGGGATGGTTCTTGATCGGCGGACGGCGACCCGGTCGCCATCCGCCATGCTGGTTGCGGCAGTGCCGAACGAGCGGGACGAGGCTAAGCCGCCTTCCTCTGCTCGATCTGCGGTGACGAAGCGCCCGCGATCTGGATCCGGCGTGGCTTCATCGCGTCCGGAATCTCGCGCACCAGGTCGATGATCAACAGGCCGTCCTCAAAGGCAGCCTGCTTGACCTGGACGTAGTCGGCGAGATTGAACACGCGGCGGAACGGGCGTGCCGCGATACCCTGGTAGAGGTATTCGCGTGCAGCGCTGTCGGGCTTCCTGCCCTCGATGGTAAGGGCGTTCTGTTCGGCGGTCACCGTGATGTCGTTGACGCTGAAGCCCGCCACCGCCAGCGTGATGCGGTAGTGGTCTTCGCCGGACCGCTCAATATTGTAGGGGGGGTAGTTGTCCTCGCTCGCTTGGCGCAGCGTGCTGTCGACGAGGTCGGCCAGGTGGTCGAAGCCAATGGTGGAGCGCCACAGGGGCGCGAAGTCAAAGGTGGTCCTCATACCAAGTCCTCCAAAGAGCAAGATGGATACGAAGGAGCGCAAGACAGGGAATCGGACCAGGTCCGAACACCCCGACCGGCGCCCGCGCCGGACCCGATCGGGCATCCGGCACGCCGCTCTCGCGGCGAAAAACGAAATAGAGCGGCGCAAGGACGTTGCAAGAGGTGAGCAAAATTTTTTTTCGACTCACATCGCCGGCGGCCGGCCGATCCCTCCAAAAGCGCCGGCAAGCGGCGAGGAATCGCCTTGACAAGGAAAGCAGCCTGAATATTTTTTCGCCAGGAAGATTGCTCTTCCGACACCGCTAAATCGATAAGGACCGTGAACGACCGTCTGGAGTGACGACGATGCTCGATCAAGATCTGGCCCGCCTCCGTGCGCACCGAAACAATCTCTCCCGCTACCGGCGCTTGCTGAAGACCAAGCTGTCGGACATCGAACGCCGGTTTGTCGAACGACGCCTCGCCGAGGAGCAGACCGCGCTCGAGGCCCTTGCCGCCGATGTCTTCCCCATTGCGTTCACCCTTCCGAACCAGCCGCCGGCTTCCGCCGCGCAGGGAGCGGAACGATGAGCGACGTCCGCGACCTCCTCATCCGCGGCAGCGAGAAGGTGATCCGGCACTATCGGCTGCTGCTGGCCGGCGCCAAAACCGAGAGCGAACGCGAGTTCTACCGTAGCAGTATCCAGCGCGAGCAGCGCCTGCTCGACGAGCTGCAGGGCGGGTTGCCGGATCGATCGGCGGCATGACCGCGGCTTCGCCGAGCCTTGTCCGTGCGTTACAGCATTTGCTTCAATGTCTGTGCATCGGCCGGTGCCGCGCTCTTCTGGTCGTTGTCGAAGTAGACAAAGACGTCGCAGCCCTGCCGCTTCCAGGACTTGATGCGCCGCGCCCATTGCGCCAGCGTGGTTTTCGTATAGTGCCCGTGATAGCGCCCGCTTGGCCCGTGTCCGCGCACATAGACGAAATCCGCCGTGCGCTTCCATGGTGCCGGCGCGTCGTGATGGTCGGACAAACATAGCGAGATGTTCTCGTCGGCCAGCATCCTGAGAATGCGCGGCTGATACCAGCTCGGATGACGGAATTCGAAGCTGTACCGCCGCTTTCTCGACAACAGCTTGAAGAAGGCGGCGAGGCGGTCCGCGTTGACCTCGAATTGCGGCGGGAGCTGGAACAGGATCGGGCCGGCCTTGCCGCCGAGCCGCGAGATACGATCCTCCAGCAGCTCGAGGCTGTTAACGGAGCGGCCCGACAGGCGCTTCCAGTGCGTGATGAATTTCGACGCCTTCCAGGCGAACACGAAATCGCGCCCGGTCTGCGCCCGCCAAGCCTCGACGGCTTCCGGCGTCGGGGTGCGGTAGAACACCCCGTTCAGCTCGGTGGTGTCGAACTGTCCGGCGTAATAGCGTAGCTGCTCCTTCAACGTCACGCCCTCCGGAAAGAACGGCCCACGCCAGGAGGCGTAATGCCAGCCGGAAGTTCCGATCAGAACGCGCGCCATTTCCCTGCCATCCGTTTGCCAACCTCGGACGCGGCACGCTCGATTGGCCGGAGCCGCGCCGGCCGAAAGGGAACGCCCGTGCGGCCGATACGTTGCTCGTGAGCTTGACCAACGCAGGACCGGAACCGATGTACGCACTGTTCGAAGGTAGCAAGCAGATCGGCGACCCATTCCCCTCCGAGAAGGAGGTGTGGGAAGCCGCATTGATCGAAGGGCTGGTGACCGACGTTCCCGTCGCGGGCGAGGAGGGCGGCAGGCTTCTGCCTGCCGGTTATCACGTCGCGCGCATCGAGGAGACGTTCGAGCCGAAGCCGGGCTGGAAGCTGCCGCGCGAGATCTCTTGAGCGGGCCTAGTTTGACGCCAGCGCCGACTTGTCCGAGGCCAGCGCCGACTTGGCGACTTCCGCCATCCAGCTCGATGCCACCGGCAGGATCGCGTCGTTGAAATCATAGCGCGGGCCGTGCAGCTCGGCGCCGTCGCGTAAAGCCCCGTTGCCGATCCAGACGAAGGCGCCGGGCCGATGCTGGAGGTAGAAGGCGAAATCCTCGCCGGCCATGCTGGGTGCGAGATCGCGCCGCAGCTCGGCCTGCACCTTCTCCGCGGCGAGGCGCGCGAGGCCCGCCTCCGTCGGCGTGTTGATCACGACGCCGACACCCATGACGATCTCGGGCGTCACCTTGACGCCAAAACTCGTCGCGATGCCGGCGCAGATCGCTTCGATCCGCGCCACGATGGTGTCTTTCACCGCGTCGCGATGATAGCGCAGCGTTCCGCCGATCATGACGCGCCCCGCGATCTGATTGCGCACCGTGCCGCCTTCGATCGTGCACAGCGAGAGCACGGCGGTGTCGAGCGGATCGACGCTGCGCGATACGATCGATTGCAGCGCCACGATCAAATGGCCCGCCGCCATCACCGGGTCGCGCGTCAGATGCGGCATGCCGGCATGTCCGGCATGGCCGTCGATCGTGATGCTGACGCGTCCGCCGGAGGCCATGACGACGCCGTCATGGACCGCGATGGTGCCGGCGGCAAGGCCCGGCCAGTTGTGAAAGCCGAACACCCGTTCCATCGGAAAGCGGTCGAACAGCCCGGCCGCGACCATCGCGCGCGAGCCGCCAAAACCTTCTTCCGCCGGCTGGAAGATGAAGTCGACCGTGCCGCTCCAGCTGGTGTCGGCGGCGAGCAGCGCGGCGGCGCCGAGCAGCGATGCGGTATGCCCGTCATGGCCGCAGGCATGCATCACGCCGGGATTTTTCGAGCCGTAGGGCAGGCCCGTGTCTTCGGTGATCGGCAGCGCATCCATGTCGGCGCGCAGGCCGACGCGGCTCTGCGCGTGGCCACGCGTCAAGGTCGCGACGATGCCGTGGCCGCCGATGCCTGACACGAAGGGAATGCCGAGCTCGGTGAGCTTGTCCTGCACAAAGGCGGCGGTGCCCTTCTCCTGGAGGGACAGTTCGGGATGCGCATGCAAATGCTGGCGCCACGCGGTCAGTTTCTGGTGCAGTTCGGGTGTCAAGGCAGGCGTCTCTCGGATTGTGTGTCGGCGTCGACACCATAGCCGAATAACCGCAGCTTGCATCAAGCGTCAGCGAATGCCTCGCGTGCAGCAACGTGTTCGGCAGTTGCTGGGGGGAGAGCGACCGCGCCGCGCGCTCCACTTCACCTCTCCCGCTTGCGGGAGAGGCCGGGAGAGGGCTCGATCGTCATTGGGGGTCTCACTGCGGAGACACCCTCTCCCCAACCCTCTCCCGCAAGCGGGAGAGGGCGCGCACCGGCGGCCGCGGATCCGCGCTACGCCGCCAGCTTCGCCAGCCCGCTCCAGTCGAAGCTGATGCCGTGGCCCATACGGTCCGGCGCGAGCGCAAGCCCGTCCTGAAGCACCAGCGGATGCTCGATATATTTGTCGAGCCCAAAGCCGTGCGCCTCCAGATACGATCGGTTCGGGCAGGCCGCGAGCAGGTGCACGGTGATGTCGTGCGCGCCGTGGCTGGTGACGGGCAGGTTGAACGCTTCCGCCAGCCGCGCGATCTTCATAAACGCACTCACGCCGCCGCAATTGGTGACGTCAGGCTCGGGATAGGACACCGCGCCTGCGACGATGTAGTTCTTGAACTCCCACAGCGAGCGCAAATTCTCGCCGGCCGCGATCGGCACGCCGCCGGCCTGCATGATCCGCGCATGTCCCGCGACATCGTCGGGGATGATCGGCTCCTCGAGCCAGGTGAGGTCATGGGGAACAAACGCACGGGCGGCGCGGATCGCTTCCTCGACCGTCCATTTCATGTTGGCGTCCGCCATCAGCGGAAAGCCGTCGCCGAGATGCTGTCGCATCGCGGAGACCTTCGCGACGTCGGTTTTGAGATCAGGCCGGCCGACCTTCATCTTGATGGCGCGAAAGCCCTTGGCGAGATTGCCGTCGGTCTGCTTCAGCAGCGCCTCGACGGAGAGATCGAGGTCGATGCCCCCTGCGTAACAGGGCACACGCGCATCAAAACCGCCGAGCAGGCGGAACAGCGGCAATTTCGCGCGCCGCGCCTTCAAGTCCCACAGCGCGATGTCGAGCGCGGAGAGTGCCAGCACCGCCGGCCCGCCGCGCCCGCCATAATGCAGGCCCCACCAGACCTGATGCCAGATCGCTTCGGTATCATCGGCCTCGCGCCCCTCGACGAGCGGCGGGATCTCGCGCTTGAGAATGTCGGCGACCGCGCCGCCATTGCGCCCGACTGTGTAGGTGTAGCCGACGCCCTCGGCGCCATCGGCATCGCGGATGCGGCAGGTGATCAGCTCGAACGCCGCGATCTCGCCATGGGTCGAGTCGGAGAGCGTGACGGGAAGGGGGATCCGGTAGAACCCGGTCTCGATGGTCGAAATGCGCGGCATGATTTGTCCCTGCGTTTTCTTTGCAGGCTAGGCTGGCATGCACGGCCCGGCAAGCGCGCGCCGTGCAAGGCAGCTCACCGCATCGTTGCGAGCTGCAACGCCAGCGCGCAGGCGCGGTCGTATTCGTCGAGATTGATCCATTCGTCGATCGTGTGCGCCTCGTTCTGCCCGGCGCCAAAGGTCACCGTCGGAACGCCGTGGCGGACCATCCAGTTGGCGTCCAGGCCGCCATTGGCGGCGCGCACGTTCGGAGTTCCGCCCACCGCAGACACCGCCTCGATCGCGCGTTTCACCACCGGCAGGTTCTCCTTCATGCGGAACGGATAATAGTCGGTTTCGGCCTTGAATTTGACCTTGCCGGCTTTTCCTTGCGCGTTGGTGACGCGCTTGGCCGCCTTCTCGAACGCAGCCTTGTAGGCCTTGGTGATCTCCTTGAAGAACTTTCCGTCGTGGCTGCGGCTTTCGCCGCGCACATGCACGTAGTCGGTGACGACGTTGGTGGCATCGCCCGCTGGCCGTCCCTCGCCGCCGGTGACGGGGCCGACATTGCTGGTGCCTTGCTGCTTGCGTTTGACCACCCTGCCGAACCAGCCGCCGGCCTTCACATCAGCCAGCGCCAACGCGAGGATCATGGTCGAGGAGATGCCGCGCTCCGGCGCGACGCCGGCATGCGAGGCGCGGCCGAAGATCTCCACGGTCCAGCGATCGGCTCCGACGGCGCCGATGACGACGTTGGAGGCCGAGCCGCCGTCATAGTTGAACGCCATCACCGGCGAGCCGAGCTCGTCGAGCTTGACGTGGCGCGCGCCATAGAGCCCGCTCTCCTCGCGCACGCAGAACAGAAGCGTGATCGGCGGATGATCGAGATTCTGCTTTTCGAGCTCGGCAGCCAGCGTCACCAGCACGCCGCAGCCGCAGCGGTTGTCGCCGCCGAGCGCGGTCTTGGCATCATTTACGATCTTGCGCTTCGCGAGCTTCGGCTTGGCGCCGGCGCACAGCGGCACGGTGTCCATGTGGGTCATGAACATGATGCGCGGCTGGTTGTGCAGCGCGCCCCGGCCGGGCAGGTCGACGATGAGGTTGCCGGTCTCGGTCGGCACCGGAATGCGCGTATTGGCGTCGTCGAGCCGGATCGCCTTCGCCGGCACGCCGCTCTCCTTCAGCGCGGCCGTGAGCTCCCGCCCGATCGCCGCCTCCTGCCCGGTGACGCCTTCGACGGCGAGGAAGCGCATGAGGCGGTCGGTGGCGGCTTTGGCGTCGACAGACATGAGATGTCCCCTTGATGCAGAGCCTTACTCTATCGCCGGTCTTGGCGAGGTATAGACCAAAAAGATCAGCGCGCCGATGCCGAGCATGGCAGCCATGAACAGCAGCACCGCCGGCAGCCCCGCGAAGGCCGCGACCGCGCCGGTGATCGACTGCATCAGCGCCGCGCCGAGGAAGAAGGCGAGGTTGATCGCCGCAAGCGCCTTGCCCGCAACTTGGGCGTCGACCAGCTGACGCGACATGCCGAACAGCAGCGGCTGCGCGGAGGTGGCGAGCCCGATGAGCACGAACAGCACGAGGTCGTATTGCGGCGGCATCACGGGCACACCACACAGCACGGAGACTGCGTAGTTTGGCGCCCCTAACGCCATCAGCGTCAGCAGCAAGGCACCGGCCAGGTGCGTTCCGGCCACCAGCGCGCGGCGGCGGCCGATCCTGCGGTCGATCATGCCGATGAGAAGCGGGCCAGCAATCATCGCCAGCGTGAACGCGCCGAGCTGGTTGCCGGCCTCGACCCGCGACAATCCCTTGACCTGCATCAGCCACGGCCCGCCCCACAGGCCGCGCAGCACCAGCGAGGTCGCAAGCGACACCAGCGCCAGCGCGATCAGGCCGCGCAA
Organism: Bradyrhizobium sp. 197; assembly: GCF_023073375.1. NCBI lineage: Bacteria > Pseudomonadati > Pseudomonadota > Alphaproteobacteria > Hyphomicrobiales > Nitrobacteraceae > Bradyrhizobium > Bradyrhizobium sp. 197. The sequence goes on from NZ_JADPJJ010000190.1 coordinate 44,115, forward strand.
GGGCCGCGAAAGTCCCAGCCTGAGCACCTCGATCATCTGCGACAGCGGCGAGGATTCATCCTTGTGCTCGGCCGGCTGGCTCGGCACCAGCATGAACACGGCAAACGCGACCACGACGCCGCCGATTGCCGAGATCCAGAACCCGGCGCGCCAGCCGTAGGTGTCGACCACGAAGGCGAGCGGGCTCGACGACAACAGCATGCCGATATTGCCGATCGAGAGGATCGCGCCCGACCACAGCCCGAACCGCGCTGCCGACAATTGCTTGGCGGCCAGCGTCATCGGGCACATCAGCATGCCCGAGGTGGCGATGCCCAGCAGCACCTGCCCGACCGCGAAGCTTTCGGGTCCGGTCGCGAACCCCGACGCGATGGCGCCGACCACGGTTCCGGCGAGCAGGCTCAGCGACACCGGCCGGACGCCAAAGCGGTCCATCGCCGCGCCGACCGGGATCTGCGCCGCCGCAAACGCGAACGGGTAGACCGAGGTGAGGCTCGCCAGCGCCTGTGGTTCGATGCCGAAATCCGCTGCCATCAGGTCGAGGCTGACCGCCGGAATGGTGCGCAGCAAGGTCGAGAGCATGTGCCCGCAGGCCAGCGCGAGCAATGCAAGGATCAGCGCGCGGGTGGCTCCCGCGTCGTCGGTGGCGGCGATGGTCATGGGCATTGCGTCCCGAGAAGGTTTCGGGTGGGGGTTACATGATTGGCGGGTGCATGCCAACATCGGGAACGCCATGCCCGCAATGTCATGGAAGTGCAAGATCCTGGAAGTGCAAGATCCTGGAAGTGCAAGATCCTGGACAACGCAAGATCCTGGACGCGCAAGGCAAACGCGCAAGGCAAGTGGCATCATGTATCTCGGGATCGATCTCGGCACCTCTGCCGTCAAAATCGTTCTGGTCGACGACGCGCAGCGCGTGGTGGCGAGCCGCAGCCGGTCGCTGACGGTCAGCTCGCCGCATCCCGGCCATAGCGAGCAGGACCCGGCGCGGTGGATCGAGGCCATTTTCGCGACGCTGGATGCGCTGAAGGTGGATCACGCGCGCGAATTGGCCGGCGTCGAGGGTATCGGCCTGTCGGGCCAGATGCACGGCGCAACGCTGCTCGACGCCGGCCTCGTGCCGTTGCGGCCCTGCATTCTCTGGAATGACGGACGGTCTGTCGCGGAATGCGTCGAGCTGGAGCGGCGCTGGCCCGCCTTGCTGACGACGACAGGCAACAAGGCGATGCCGGGATTCACCGCGCCAAAACTGCTATGGGTCGCCAGACACGAACCGGAGATTTTCGCCGCCACCAGGCTCGTGCTGCAACCAAAGGCCTATCTGCGCCTGGTGCTGACGGGCGAAGCGATCGAGGATGTCTCGGACGCCTCGGGTTCGCTGTGGCTCGATGTTATCAGCCGCGATTGGTCGGATGAGGGGCTCGCCGCGTCCGCTCTGTCGCGCCGGCAGATGCCGCGTCTGGTCGAGGGCTGCGCGCCGTCGGCACGGCTGCGGAGCGAGATGGCGCAGCGCTGGGGCATGACCGGGCGGCCGATGATCGCCGGCGGGGCCGGCGACAATCCTGCGGGAGCCGTCGGCATCGGCGCCATCAATCCCGGCGCGGCCTTCATTTCGCTCGGAACCTCCGGCGCATTGCTGGTGCCGACCGACACGATCGCGGCCAACCCGGAGCGGGTCGTGCACACCTTCTGTCACGCCGTCCCCGACAGATGGATTCAAGCCGGCGCGATCCTCTCGGCGGCATCGTGCCTGGCCTGGATCGCGCGGTTGTTGGGGACCTCCGAGGCCGACCTGCTGGCGCCGCTCGGGTTGCACCCAAAGGCGCCGTCGTCCGTCAGCTTCCTGCCGTACCTCTCCGGCGAACGCACCCCGCATGATGACCCGGATGTGCGCGGCATGCTCGACGGGCTCAGTCACGCCACCGATCGTGACGCCATCGTGCAAGCCGTGCTGGAAGGCGTCGCCTTCGCGCTTGCGGATTGCCGGGACGTGCTTGCCGAGACCGGATTGGTGATCGCTGAGGCCGATGTCATCGGCGGTGGCTCGCGGTCGCGGTTCTGGCTGTCGGTGCTGGCCAATGTCCTGAACGTCCCCGTGCATCGCTTTGCCGACGGCGAGACCGGGGCGGCGTTTGGTGCGGCGCGGCTCGGCCGCCTCGCCGTCACCGGGGAGGCGATCGATACCGTCTGCACCGCGCCACGGCGCGTCGAGACGTTTGAGCCCGATCGCGCACTTGCGCAGGCCTATGCCGAGCGGCTCCCGGAATGGCGCCGCCTGTACCGGCCGCGGCGCTGATCGCGCTCCAGATGGTGCGCGACGATGTGGCGAAGAAAAGGCATTGCGTTCGAGATCGGTTCCGCCCGGAAAAGATAAAAGCGGCGCCGGACCGTTCGTCGGCACGCGGGAGCTATTGCCCTGCGCCGCGGCCTTTTGTTTAATGCGCCACGCGCTAGGGACCGAACGAGACGCGGGTGAGATTACGATGCCGCCGTCGGCGCGCCGGGGAGGTGTGATGAGCGAGCCCATCCTCGAGATGCGCCGGGTCTCCAAATCGTTCTTCAGCATCAAGGCGCTGCGCGACGTCGACCTCACCGTCTACGCCGGCGAAATCCACGCCTTGATGGGCGAGAACGGCGCCGGCAAATCCACCCTGATGAAGATCCTGTCGGGCGCCTACCGGCCAGACCCGGGCAGCGAAATCCGCATCGACGGCCAGCCGGTGCAGATCAGCGGCCCGCACGGCGGCCGCGCGGCCGGCATCGCGATCATCTATCAGGAACTCTCGCTCGCCCCCAATCTGAGCGTTGCGGAGAATATCTATCTCGGTCGCGAGGTCTCCCGCGGCGGCTTGCTGGCGCGCGAGGCGATGCAGGCCGGCGTCGGTCCGATCCTAGCGCGGCTCGGCGCCGATTTCACGCCGCAGACGCTGGTGGCCAATCTCTCGATGGGCCAGCGTCAACTGGTCGAGATCGCGCGCGCGCTGCATGCCCGCTCCAGGATACTGATCATGGACGAGCCGACCACCGCGCTGTCGGCCGGCGAGAGCGAAAGGCTGTTCGCGCTGATTCGCCAGCTGCGCGCCGAAGGTCTCGCCATCATCTACATCTCGCATCGCATGGACGAGGTCTATGCGCTCGGCGACCGCGTCACCGTGCTGCGTGACGGCACGCTGGTCGGTTCGCTCGACAAGCCGGACATCCGCGCCGACGCCATCGTCCGGATGATGGTGGGACGCGACGTCTCGTCCTTCTACAAGAAGGAGCATGATCTCAAGGCGCGGCCGGGAGCTCCCGTGCTTGCGGCCGTCGACATCGCGGACAACAGGCGCGTCAAGGGATGTTCGCTGACGGTGCATGCGGGCGAGGTCGTCGGCCTTGCCGGCCTGGTCGGCGCCGGCCGCACCGAGCTTGCGCATCTGATCATCGGCGCCGCGCCCATGATCTCGGGCCATGTCGAGATCGAGGGCCGCGCGGTCCGCATCCGCACGCCCGGCGAGGCGCTGGACGCGGGCATTGCCTATCTCACCGAGGACAGGAAGGCGCTCGGTCTGTTCCTCGACATGTCCTGCCTCGACAACATCAATCTCGCTGTGCTGGGACGCGATGCGAAATTCGGCGGCATCCTCGACCGCGACAAGGCCCGTGACCGCGCCAAGCGCGCGTTCGCGGCGCTCGGAATCCGCGCTGCCAATGTCGGCGTTCCCGCCGGCGGGCTCTCCGGCGGCAACCAGCAGAAGGTGCTGCTGTCGCGGTTGCTCGCGATCGGTCCGAAAATCCTGATCCTCGACGAGCCGACGCGCGGCGTCGACGTCGGCGCCAAGTCCGAGATCTATTCGATCATCGACAATCTCGCGAAATCGGGCACCGCGGTTCTCGTCATCTCGTCCGACCTACCCGAGATCATCGGCATCTGCGACCGCGTCGTCGTGATGCGCGCGGGGCAGATCGCCGGGCAGATCCGGCGGGACGCGAAATCGCCGCTCAATCAGGAGGAGATCATGGCACTCGCCACCGGAACGGAGCAGCTCGATGCCTGAGAACGGCGCTTCCTCCAACACCGTACCTGCAAGGGCCGCCCCAGCCGGGTCCGGTGTTGCCGCCGCGCAGGAGACGAAGCGGCAGCGTACGCGGATGATCATTCGCGCGGTCGGCATGCTGCCGGTGCTGCTGCTGCTGTGCATCGGCTTTCACGTCCTGTCGGACGGCCGCTTCTTCACCGGCCAGAACATCGGCATCGTGGTGCAGCAATCCGCGGTCAATACCGTGCTGGCCGCGGGCATGACCTTCGTCATCCTCACCGGCGGCATCGACCTCTCGGTCGGCTCCATTCTGGCGGCGTCGGCGATGGCCGGGTTGATCGTCTCCAAATTCCCCGATCTCGGGGCGCTGTGGTTGCCGGCCGCGGTGCTCACCGGCGCCGTTTTCGGCATCCTCAATGGCGCCTTGATCGCGCTGTTGCGCCTGCCGCCCTTCATCGTCACGCTGGGGTCGTTGACCGCCGTGCGCGGTGCGGCGCGCCTGCTCGGCGCCGACACCACGGTGTTCAATCCGTCGATTCCCTATGCCTTCATCGGCAACGGCGCCGTGACTCTCATTCCCGGTGTCGTGTCGATACCCTGGCTCTGGGTGATCGCGTTGCTGGTCATCCTGGTGTCGTGGCTGGTGCTCAAGCGCACCGTGCTCGGGGTGCACATCTACGCGGTCGGCGGCAACGAGAGCGCCGCGCGGCTCGCCGGCATCAAGGTCTGGGCCGTGCTGATCTTCGTCTATGCCGTGTCCGGCCTGCTCGCGGGCCTCGGCGGCGCGATGCAGGCGGCGCGCCTCTACGCCGCCAATGGCCTGCAGCTCGGCCAGTCCTACGAGCTCGACGCCATCACCGCCGTGATTCTGGGCGGCACCTCCTTTGTCGGCGGCATCGGCTCGATCTGGGGAACGCTGGTCGGCGCGCTGATCATTGCCGTGTTGTCGAACGGCCTGATCCTGATCGGCGTGTCCGACGTCTGGCAATATGTGATCAAGGGCCTGGTGATCATCGGCGCGGTGGCGCTGGATCGCTATCGGCTGCAGGGCTCGGCCCGCACTTGAGCGCGGGAGAGATGCAGCCGGAGCTGCGCCCTCATGTTCATTCCGTCACGGCAACTGGTCGCCGTGCCGGAGAATCAACAGACCAGGGAGGAAGCCAATGTTGAAGACGATCTCGCTTGCTGGCGCCGCGATGGCGCTCGTCCTGAGCTCTGCTCCGTCCTTCGCCAAGGAACTCAAGTCGGTTGGCATTTCGCTGGGCTCGCTCGGCAATCCGTTCTTCGTCGCGTTGTCGAAGGGCGCCGAGTTCGAGGCCAAAAAGACCAATCCCAACGTGAAGATCACCACCGTCGGTTTCGAGTATGATCTCGGCAAGCAGGTCACCCAGATCGACAATTTCATCGCCGCCGGCGTCGACCTGATCCTGCTCAATCCCGGCGATCCCAAGGCGGTCGGCCCGGCGATCAAGAAGGCCCAGGCCGCCGGCATCGTCGTCGTTGCGGTCGACACCGCAGCCGAAGGCGCCGACGCCACGGTGACCACCAACAACGTCCAGGCCGGCGAGATCTCCTGCCAATACATCGTCGACAAGCTCGGAGGCAAAGGCGACGTGATCATCGAGAACGGCCCGCAGGTTTCCGCGGTGATCGATCGCGTCGTCGGCTGCAAGAACGTGCTCGGCAAGAACCCCGGCATCAAGGTTCTGTCCAACGACCAGGACGGCAAGGGCTCGCGCGAAGGCGGCCTCACGGTGGCGCAGGGTTATCTGACCCGCTTCGCCAAGATCGACGCCATCTTCGCCATCAACGATCCGCAGGCGATCGGCACCGACCTCGCGGCGCGCCAGCAGCACCGCACCGGCATCGTCATCACCGCGGTCGACGGCGCGCCCGATATCGAAGCAGCGCTCAAGGACCCGCAGGCGGCGCAGATCCAGGCCTCCGCCTCGCAGGACCCGTTCTTCATGGCCCGCCGCGCCGTGCAGGTCGGCGTCAGCATCCTCAACGGCCAGAAGCCGGCGTCCACCGTCGAGCTGCTGCCGTCGAAACTCGTGACGCGCGACAATGTCGGCGAGTACAAGGGCTGGACCTCGGACCGGTCGCAGTAGTAGCGGTGGGATATGGCCGGCGCCGGATGTGGCGCTGGCCAGCTTACGTGGCGCCATGTTAGTTATGCATGCAGCGATTGACCGGGGCTGGGTCGGCTGCGCCCGCTCGTCAGGCTCATGAGCTTGAGGTCATAGGTTCAAATCCCGTCCCCTAAAATAACCTCAGATTCTAGAACCAGGTAGCGCGCTCGGGCGATCAACCTGTCAAATTGCGCGGTCCGCTTGAAAATCGCGCATACAGCGCGGGCAGAACAACGAGCGTCAGCAAGGTCGCGCTGATCAGACCACCGATCACCACGGTGGCCAAGGGTTTCTGCACCTCGGCTCCGGTCCCGGTTGCAATGGCCATCGGCACGAAACCCAAAGAGGCGACCAGCGCGGTCATCACGACAGGGCGCAGACGGGTAAGCGCGCCAACGACAATGGCCTCCTGCTTCGATACCCCGTCATGGATGAGCTGCCTGATAAAGCTTAACATCACGAGTCCATTGAGAACGGCGACGCCCGACAGCGCGATGAAGCCGACCGCCGCCGAAATCGAAAAGGGCATATCGCGCAGCCACAACGCCACCACTCCTCCAGTGAGCGCCAGGGGAACGGCGCTGAACACGATCAGCGCGTCGCGGGCGGAACCCAGCGCGCCCAAGAGGAGCAGGAATATCAGCCCAAAGCAGAGCGGCACAACAATCATGAGCCGTTGCCGCGCGGCGCTCAAATTCTCGAACTGGCCGCCCCAAGCCAACCAATACCCGGCAGGCAGCGCGACCTGCTCCGCGATCTTCGCTTGTGCCTCATCGACAAGCGAGCCGATGTCGCGACCGCGCACGTTGGCTGTCACCACCACGCGCCGCTTGCCGTTTTCCCGGCTGACCTGATTGGGGCCTTCGCCCACATGGAAACTCGCAAGCTGGCGCAAGGGAACGGTAACCGCCCCGGTACCCGACCCGCTTTGTGGCAGGGTGACCGGCAGATTTTCCAGCGCCAGGACTTCGCTGCGTTGCGAATCGGCAAGTCTGACAACAATCTGGAAACGGCGATCGCCCTCGAACACGAGTCCGGCCGGGCTGCCACCGATGGCGACACCGACAACATCCTGCACGTCCACAAGGTTCAGGCCGCGACGGGCGATCTCCGCCTTGTCGATTCTGATCTCCACAACCGGCAGGCCCTGCACCTCCTCCACCTTGACGTCGGCCGCACCCTCGATTTCCTTGAGAATAGCGGCAATCTGGTTGGCCGCGCGCAGCATGGAGGAAAAATCGTCGCCGAAGACCTTCACTGCCAGGTCCGCGCGCACACCGGCAATCAGCTCGTTGAAGCGCATCTGGATGGGCTGGGAAAACTCAACTTTGTTGCCAGGGGATTTGGATGCCTCAGCTTCGAGCTGCCGGATCAATTCGTCCTTGGGTATCCGCGGATCGGGCCATTCGTCCCGCGGCTTCATGATGACGTAAGTGTCCGCCGCATTCGGCGGCATCGGGTCGGCCGCCAGGTCCGGCGTGCCGACCCGGGAAAACACAAACGCAACCTGCGGCAGTTGGCTGACGGCCTTCTCGATACTGAGCTGCATTGTTTGCGATTGTGCAAGCGACGTGCTGGGAATCCGCCTGACTTCCATCACGATATTCTTCTCGTCGAGCGTTGGCGTGAACACCTGGCCAAGCCGTGCGAACAGCAGGGTGGCCCCGACGCACAGCAAAATCGCGGCGGTGATCACCGCGATGGGTGATCGTGTCGCCGCGCCAAGCGCAGGTTGATACAGCGTCTTCAAGCCGCGGACGATGAAATTCTCGGTCTCTTGCACGCGTGCGCTGACGAAGATTGCGATCATCGCCGGCACGAAGGTCAACGAAAGCACGAAAGCCGTGATCAGGGCGATGATGACCGTCATGGCCATCGGTTCGAACGTCTTGCCCTCCACGCCGGTGAAGGTCAGAAGCGGCACGTAGACGAGAATAATGATGGCTTGCCCGTACACCGTCGGTCTGATCATCTCGGTCGCGGACATCGTCACAGGGTCGAGACGCTCGCTCAGCGACATGCTCCGGCCAAGTTCGCGCTGGCGCTCCGCCATGTGGCGAAGGCAATTCTCGGCGATAATGATCGCGCCATCCACGATCAACCCGAAGTCCAACGCTCCGAGGCTCATCAGGTTCGCACTGATCCTGCCTTGCAGCATGCCGGTCGCGGTGATCAGCATGGTGACGGGAATGACGACGGCCGTCACCAATGCCGCGCGGAAATTGCCCAACAGCAGGAACAGCACCAGTACCACCAGCAGCGCCCCTTCGGCGAGGTTCGTTGCCACGGTGCGGATCGTGGCATCGACAAGTTGGGTGCGATTGAGCATCGTGCGTGCGCGGATGCCGGGCGGCAGGGTGCGGTTGATCTGGTCGAGTTTGCTCGCCGCCGCGGCCGCGACGGTCCGGCTGTTGCCGCCGACCAACATCAGGGCCGTCCCGAGCACCACCTCGCGCCCGTTCACGCTTGCACTGCCGGTTCTCAGTTCGCGGCCAAGCGCTACCTCCGCCACATCCCTGATCCGCACAGGAACGGCGTGACGGGTCGCGACGACGATTTCTTCGATATCACCGAGGTTTTCCACGCGCCCGCTGGTGCGTACCACATAGCCTTCGCCGTTACGCTCGATAATGTTCGCGCCACGGCTGACATTGTTGGCGTCGATAGCATGCACGATTTGCCCGAAAGACAGCCCGTAGGCGATCAGGCGCGCCGGATCCGGTTGCACAAGGTACTGCTTCACGTATCCGCCGATCGCGTCGGCTCCCGCGACACCCGGCACGGTCTTCATCTGAGGACGGATGATCCAGTCCTGCACGGTACGCAAATAGACGGTGCGCTGAAATTCGTCGGCGAGGCGCTCACCTTCGGGGGTGAGATACGAACCGTCACTCTGCCATCCCGGCTTGCCGTCGCGGACCGAACTGGTCTCTTCGGCGGGCAGATACTCCACCGACCACCAATAGACTTCGCCGAGCCCGGTCGAGATCGGGCCCGTCCGGACATCGACGCCGGGCGGCAGGCTCGCCTTTGCTTCGGTAAGACGCTCCGCCACCTGCTGGCGCGCGAAGTAGATGTCTGTCCTGTCGGTAAAGACGGCGGTGACCTGGGCAAAACCGTTGCGCGAAAACGAACGGGTCAATTCCAGACCGGGCGTGCCGGCCAGCGCCGTTTCGATTGGAAAGGTGACCTGTTTCTCGATCTCGATAGGCGAGAGCGCCGGCGCGAGGGCATTGACCTGGACCTGGACGTTGGTCACGTCGGGGACGGCATCGATTGGCAGCTTGGTAAGAGACCACGCGCCGGAGAGCGCAGCAGCAAGCGTCACGAGCACGACCAACCACCGGCGACGCACTGATGCGGCGAGGATGTATTCGATCATCCCCTCAGTCCTCGGCGGACGACTTGAGGAACTCTGCCTTGAGCAGAAACGTGTTGGTGACGGCGATGGTCTCGCCGGCCTTCAAACCCGTCAGCACCTCGGTTAAGCGGTCATCGCTCCGGCCGGTCACCACCGAGCGCTTTTCGAAACCTTCCGTCGTACGGATGAACACAGCTTTTCCAGCGCCGATCGTCTGGATGGCGTTGGTTGGCACGGCAATGGAAACCGCTTGTTCGCCGGTCGCGACCGCAGCGGTCACAAACGAACCCGGCCGCCATGCGCCGCTCTCATTGGCAACTTCCGCAACCACGCGCGCCGCGCGCGAGTCCTTGTCGACGACAGGAGTGATGAACACGACCTTGCCGTCGGGCTTTTCCGTGATTCCACGGGCCGCAATCGACACGGGCTGCCCCTCCTTGATCGCGGGGAGGTCGGTCGGACTCACTGCGAGTTCGACCCAGACACGATCGAGATCGACAATCACGAACAGTTCGGTCTCTAGATTATCCCGTCCGACCGCCATGCCGAGATCGACCTTGCGCTCGACCACGCGGCCTGCCATCGGCGCTCGAACCTCCTGGCGACGCAGCAGGGCTTCCGGCTCGTTTGGCAGAGCCGCGATTTCGCTTTCGCTGAGACCAAGCGCGAACAACTTCTGGCGGGCAATATTGGATTTCATTTCAGTCTGCGCAGTCAGGTTTCGGGACCTGAGAAACTGTTGTTCGGTGGATGCGCGACCTTCCCATAGCATTTTGTCGCGCTGAAATAATGTCTGCTGCAACTCATTGGTGAGGCGGGCGGCGAGGTATTCGCTTTTGGCGTCCGCGACTTCACGGCTTTCAAGGATGGCGAGCACTTCGCCTTTGATCACTGGATCGCCGATATTCTTTCGCAGCTCCGCCACAGTGCCAGAGAGTTTCACGGCGACTCTCGCGATCCGGTCGGCGACTGGGATAATTGTTCCGGGAACGATGATGCGGCGAGCGAGGATGCCGCTTTCGATCTGTGCCAGATCGATGTGCGCTTCCGTCAGTTGCTCGTCTGTCAGGCTGACGACCGCTTGCTTGTCGTCCGACGCCTTGCTGCCTTCGCCGCGCGGCTGCCCAGCAGAGTCGGGCGATTGCACGGTGCCAGGCGCAAAAGCCAATCCCGCGAACTTGCGCACAGTTTCCGGCACGCCGGGTGCAAGGCTTGCAACCGCGATCCCGGCTGCAAACCCGAGGCCCGTAAACGCCAACCGCGCCACTCTCACGCGTTCGATCATTTTCGGAATCTAATAGTTGCGCTGCTGACTTGCCCTGATGAAATCGGCCGCGTTGTTGGCGCCGAAGGGTGAAGTTCGGACATCGCATGACGGATGATCTGGACGCCGCCGCAAATCCCCAGCGCGGCCATGATCGCTGCAACGATGATATCCGGCCAACCCGTGCCGGTTCCGAACACGCCCGCCGCCGCCAACAGCACGGCCAGATTACCGATCACGTCGTTTCGCGAACATATCCAGACCGAGCGCATATTGGCGTCCCCGGCCCGGTAGCGGAAAAGCAAGACGGCTACCGCAGCATTGCTGACGAGCGCCAGTATGCCAACGACGCCCATCACCTCTGCTTTCGGAAGAGTGCCGGACCACGCCTGAAAGGCCGTGATCCCGATCACCCACAAGGCGAGCACCAGCAAAGTGATGCCCTTCAAAAGCGCCGCGCGGGCTCGCCACACCAGAACCATGCCGGCGACCCCGAGGCTGATTGCGTAATTCGCCGTATCCCCGAGGAAGTCCAGCGCATCGGCCTGCAAGGAAGCCGAACCAGCCGCGATGCCGCTTCCGATCTCGGCCAGGAACATGACCCCGTTGACGCCGAGCGCAATCCACAAGACGCGGCGCCACGCGGGGTTGCTGGGCGCTGGGCCGCCAGGGGAACACGATTCGTCATTGCAGCAGCCCGCCATGCTTCATCCTCGATACTTGAACTCAGATCTTGCATCCTCTAGTGACTAGAGGAGCAAGAGAAAGGTCTCCAAAATGGGTGACGAATGTCCCATCGGCGAGGTTGCCAGACGCACCGGCCTCAAGGTTCCGACGATCCGCTATTATGAGCAGATCGGCCTCCTGCCACCTTTGCCGCGATCCGATGGCAACCGTCGCCGTTATCGTGACAGCGACATCCGGCGCCTCGTCTTCGTCCGCCACGCGCGCGAGTTGGGTTTCGAGGTCGAGGCCATCCGCACCTTGCTCGAATTGCAGGACCAGCCCGAGGGCTCCTGCCGAGAGATCGATGCGCTTGTCGGCGAGCACCTTGAGGCCGTTGACAGCAAAATTCAGCGGCTCGTCGCGCTTCGTGGCGAGCTTCAGCACATGTTAGCGTGCTGCAGAGGAGGTCGTGTGGCCGAGTGCCGCGTCATCGAATCAATTTCCAACTGCGAAGCCCCAGCCAAACTCAAGAGTTTCGCATCGTGACACTGCCCGGCTTCAATTGAGTTGTTCGGGCTGTCAAGCTACTGAATGCGACCTGGCCACGGCCCTTCAAAAGTCCGGCTACGGACGGGCCTGGGCTCCCGAGCCGCTAATATCCGCGATCGGAGTAAGCAGGCCAGACTCGCTCATTAATTAGGATGTAACGAAAATAACGAGTGGCGGAAGTCCAGGGGGCTGTTTGTTGCAGGTCCCCGCAACCGCGTTCGTCAACAACGATTGCGATCTACGCTGGCTCGTCTTCGAGGTCTCTTCGGCAGCTCACGACAGCTCCCCAGCTAGCTTCCGCGCATCATTCAGCACGGCCCGGACCTGCCTTCATTCAGCTGGAGTTACTGTGACAGCGTTGGACTGCACCCCTGGAATGAGACACGGTAATTGCGGTGACAGGCTCATTTCGAGGATGACCTGTGGCAGCAAGAGGAAAGAACCGTCGGTTTC
>NZ_JADPJJ010000087.1:0-55357 GCF_023073375.1 Bradyrhizobium sp. 197
ATCTTCGCCCATTGGGCGTCAGTCAAAACGAATCGGTCCATCCCAAGCTTGAATCACAACCAAGCCCCGATGAGAATCCTGAATCCCAACAGACCCTAGAGCGGATGGGCCGGGACAGTCGCACTGCCTCACTTGCGCGCGCATCATCAACCGGCCTTCACGGCGAGTGCACGGCGGTGGACCTAAGGGCGAGTACTCACAAAGGCACATCTTACAAAGCCTGAGCGTTATTCCTCGTCAGCAGATCGAGCACGGCTCGCTGATCCAAACTTCATCTACCGCAGTATCCTTGGTTTAATAAGCCACGTTGACGTTCCCAGGCGATTCCGTCCTCAGCGAACAGTTCTGGGAGACCATCGCCTGTCCCCGTCTTATGGACCCGATGGACGAGCGAGCGACCTGATCGTGATATTCCCGGGCCGGGCACTACGGCATGGCAAGCAACCCGCGGGCCTAGCCGTCCTGTGTGAGCTTGGCACCGGCAGGCGATTGCTTGATCGCCTTGCCAGAGCGCTTGGCCAGCACAATGCCGGCGCGCTGCGGATCATTCGTGATCTGTAACAGTGACCTTCACTGTCGAGTAGATGCAGGTCGAACTTCCAACCCGGCGGAACGGATTCTGCGTCATCTCGGACGCCTCGCAACAAATCCAGGCAAGATGTGGAGCTTTCTGCCGGAGCGTCAGGCAGGGCTCAGAGGCTGTATGAATAGCGGCGAGCGTCTACTCGATGTCCGTCAAGACGCCTTCGAGCACCATCTCCACAATCTATTGCCAGAACAAACGTTCAGGGTCGGCGTTCAGAACCGCTGTTGCCAGGCCAAGCCGTTGATGGGTTGAATGCCACTCCCAAACGCCCGTGCGGTGATCTTTGCGGAGCAGCTGCCATGCCGCCCCAGTCCTATCGTGGTGCAGCAGCGCGACCTCGACCGAGGCCGCCCTCCGCATTGATATTGCCTGAGCAGCACGGGCTCTCGACCAGATAGCCGCCAGCAACCGCTGTCACCTTTGGCGAGACATATCGGTAGTGCTCGCGCTTCTTCAGCGCGCGCACGATCCGCCACCGGTCGAGCTCGTTGGGATGCGCAGGCAATCCAGAATGATGTCGTCTGATGATTGCTGCGTTCATTGCGCGATATCCTAGACTGCAGAGATTTCTGCCTCGAGGCAGCCAACCACCAACTGCTTGCCGAAGTCGACCATATAAATGGGTAGGTTCGCTTCCGTATGGCGACCGACCTGGACGATCTGACCAATATACCCGACGCTGACCAGACACTCTTCCGCCGACGCGCCGGGAAAGGAACCGTCGTTGAGCAGATCGATCGCCGCCTTGACACGTTGGCCTGACCGGTATTTTGGCGATCTGGGTTCGATCATCGGGGTGCCGCTCCTGGCAACAACGGCTCCTCGCCTTCGTGGCTTGGCGTGACTAGATCGAGCTCCTTGCATTTCATGCCGACGCGATTGCCGGAGCCGAGGAATTCGACTCCATAAATATAAAATTGTTGCAGGAACGTGCCGATCGAGACGACATAGCCAAGCTCTCCTTTCTTGACCAGAACCTCACCGATCTCCTTGCCCACATAGGTGCCGTCGTTGCGGATGGTGCGGTTGGCCCGCACGTTGTCACCATAATCAAAGAAGGGGGCGTCCGTCAGCTCGACGATGTCACTATCACGGGCGATGTTGCTCATGCTGCCGTCCCCGCTCCATGGTTCAACTGTACCGCGCCTCGCGAGCGCCCGGGCTTACGAACCGCCCTATCATGATGCTCGATGGACCCCCTCCATTCCCGCACGGCGGCGCTTGGGGTCACGGATTGCATGAGCCTGTCGGGATCCCGGTGCAGCAACATCAATGCCCGCAGCCTAAAATCCAGATGCTCGAGATAACTATCCGTGAGCCCATGGTTGATGTTGAAGAAGCCATCGACGCGGCACGCGCGTCTGTGATCGAGCCGGGCGTGCTTGAGCCGGCCGCGAGCCGCGTGCTTCAGCGCGGGAAGCGCACAGCTGACAGAGTCGACCTGATTACCCCGGCAACCGAGGGCATTGTGGACGTCATCACTCACGGTCCCGCCCATACGCTCGAGCGTGCCGAACAATACCTTGGCGCTAGCATGGTCCGCGGGACAAAGCACCAGCAGCCTCCGACAGTTGCCGTCCTTCGCCGGGTTGCCCGAGACGCACCTGCAAGTCGGCAATAGGCGTTGAGCGGGAACAGGAAGACCCGCACGAGGTGCTCTCATGGCAGCCGAATTCCAACTTGGTGGCGCCGACCGCACCGGTGGCAGGAAATTCGTTTCCGCATCACGTGATCGGGTCCGAACGCCCTGCCGTGGCGCAGGTGTATTTCTGCACCTTCATCGAGGTGATAGGATAGCCCTGTCGCCCTGTGATGATGCTTAGCCGGCTCGATACCGTGCGACCAAGACACGGCTCGGTGAGGACGCCCTCTCTCGGATGACCAACTGAAGAAGGCCTCGGGCATGAATGTCGCCTGTTCAATGATGGCCGCACGTGACTGGATTGATATCGTGGAAGACGGGTCAGCCCTTTGTGGGTCCATCGGCGAAATTGATCCTTGACGCCCAAGACAGCGGCCTTCGGGTCGACAGGAATAGCTCGAGCGCTCCCGCCCACGTGCGCGTTGCCAGAATATGGGTCGACAACTGGCGAAAAGGTTAGCGACCAGGGAGAGCCGTCCACCCGGTCTGAGAAGGGGAAAGTCGTGGCCGGCGCCTCGTGAAGGCGGAGCATCATCCGCCCGAGTTTCTGAACGAGTGTCGTAGTGACATCCATCGTGGCCCTCAAGCAGCCTGGTGACGCGGCAGCGCCGTATCAAGCACGCATGTATTGTCAACCGGGCAAACCGCCACGCATTGGGGCTCATCAAAGTAGGCGGCGCACTCGGTGCATTTCTCAGGATCGATCAGGAAAACGCCGGCTCGCTCGGAAATAGCGAAGTTCGGGCACTGCGTTTCGCACGCCGAACAGCCCGTGCATTGCGAGGCGATGATCTTGAACGGCATTGTCTGAACCCATCCTCAGGCGGCGGAAATCAGCGCATTGCGGCGGGCCGCCGGATCGACCCGCTCAATGTGCTTGATCTTCCCCTCATTGACTTTATGGAGATAGAGTTTGAACCAGGCGATCGCCGAGCCATCAATGAACTCCCAGGCGTACTGATCGACCGGTTCGATTCCGGCCTTGATCAATTCGGCCTTCGGGCAGCCGCCGATTTTTGACACGAGCACGGCATGGCAGTCGTTAATGGCATCGATGGCGATTTCGAGCTTGCTGTCCTCGCCATCGCCGCCCTGGCAATAGGAATGAATAGGACGATGGCCAACGAATTTTGCGCCCGAAGTTGAGAGCTCGTAGATCTGGAACTCCTTGGCATGACCGAAGTGCTGGTTGATCAATCCCGAGCCCTTGGTTGCAACCGCCACCAGCACCTTGATTTCGCTGGACGCGCTGGCAAGCCCAGCAAGCTGCTCCTGCTTGGCCGCAAGCTTTGCAATGCGCGCCTTCTCGACTTTGGCCTGATACTCCTTTCGGGCCTGTTCATCATATTTGATGTCCATGGCCATGATCTTTTCCATGGTGAACTCGGCGCCGCGGTCCTCCCCGAGCAGTCCGACGGCGTCGGCGCGGCACTGGCGACAGTGACGCATCATGTTCATCTCGCTTTCGCAGCTATCCTGCAATGCTGTCACTTCCTGTGCGGTCGGGCCGCGTTGCCCGCTGAGACCGAACACGGTGCCGTGCTCGGGTGACGAAATCAGCGGCATCACGTTATGCAGGAAGGCGCCGCGCGACTTCACGGCCTTGTTAACCTCAACCAGATGCTGATCGTTAATCCCGGGAATCATCACCGAGTTGACTTTGCACAGGATGCCGCGCGCGGTGAGCATCTCCAGGCCCTGGAGCTGCCGATTGCTGAGGATGCTTGCAGCTTCAATGCCGGTGTAGCGCTTGTGGCGGTAAAAGATCCAGGGATAGATTTTTGCGCCAATATCGGGATCGATCATGTTGATCGTGATCGTCACGTGATCGACCTTAAGTCTTGCAATCGTGTCGACATGATCAGCTAGCGCCAGACCGTTGGTCGAGAGGCACAGCTTGATATCTGGCGCGAGTTTATTGACGAGCTCGAAGGTCTTGAATGTCTTGTCCGGATTCGCCAGGGGGTCGCCAGGGCCAGCAACGCCGACCACGCTCATCTGAGGGATGGCGGAAGCGACCGCCAGCACCTTCTTGGCGGCCTGCTCCGGCGTTAACTTCTCGCTGACAATGCCGGGGCGCGATTCGTTTGCGCAATCGTATTTACGATTGCAGTAATTGCACTGGATATTGCAGGCGGGTGCGACGGCGACATGCATCCGGGCATAATGATGGTGCGCCTCCTCGCTGTAGCAGGGATGGTTCTTCACCTTTTCCCAGACCTCATTTGGCACATTGCCGATGCCGGCCTGAGATCGGCACCTGGCCTTGCCGCTCCCACCGACCGTACCGCAGCTGTTGTGCTTAGCCATGACTTGCATGGTCTCGCTGATCTCGCCGCCGCCGCAGGCTACCTGGTGTTGCGCTGAAGTACTCATTTTTCCAATTCTCTTCGCAAGCCGAATCCTTCCAGCAAGCATCCCCAGAGTCGTTTCTGAAAAGCCAAGAGCAACTGGCGTGCCATACCTGCCACAAACGTATTTTGTGTTTCGCGTCAAGCAGTTAGGCACCGTCTGTTCGAATGTCCGTTTTATCAACTCATGTTCGAAAGCTGACAGAATTGCGATCACAAGAGCGCCCGGCAGCGCTATTACGAGGGCGGTACGCTGGTTCATCTATGCCCTTGGGCAAAGAGCATGGCGGCTGGTGTCGTTGAAAGTTGATCTTGTCGCCGAAATGTGACGCGTATGCAAAGCACAATCCGCAAAAGACGTTCCGGACGCTTTGAAGGACAACTTGAACCGGCGATGCTTCCTAGATGCAGACAAGAAACCCGTTACCGACCTATGTCGTGAAGATCACGCGGGCCCCTTCCTGACACTCCGGACGCATTGTCGGGCAGGTGAAGAGAAAACGCCTGGTGCCCAGGGTCCCCACGGCCACGGATTGGACCGTGCGTCCAAACGTTGGTAGGCATCTCGAGTAGGTGGTGCGGGTGTGGACACCTCAGATTCGTAAAGCTGCAGCCGCCTCGGTCGACATCGCACGAACTGCCGTCCAACAACTACACTACGTCGCTGACGTCCTCGGTATCCAGCCAGCCGATCCTGCTCTTCAGGAAACGCAGGCCCAGCACCAACAAGCCGGCCTGCTCCCTGTTGTCCTTGCCATAGCCGTGGCCGCCGGCGGCATGCTCGTATAAATAAGCCTCATAGCCCATCGCCTGCAGCTTCGCTGCCATTTTGCGCGCATGTCCGGGATGGACGCGATCGTCCCGCCGCCTGGTGGCCATCAGGATCGGTGGATAGGACTGCCCGGGTCTTGCGGCATGATAGGCAGAATAGGTCTTCAGCCACTCCCACTCCTCAGGGTTGTCGGGATCGCCATATTCGGCGAGCCAGTTCGCCCCGGCGAGCAGTTTGGTGTAGCGGCGCAGGTCGATCAGCGGGACGGTGCAGAACAGTGCGCCAAAGAGCCCAGGATATCGCGTTAGCATGTTGGTAATGAGGATGCCGCCGTTCGATCCACTCTCGGCCCCGATCCGCTTGGCCTGTGTCACGCCGCGCTTAACGAGATCGGCGGCGACGGCTGCGAAATCGTCATGCGACAATCTCTTGCCGGCCAGCCGGCCGGCGTCGTGCCAGCGCGTGCCGAACTCACCGCCGCCGCGCAAATTTGCCTGAACCGTGGTGCCGCCGCAGTCAAGCCAAAGCTTACCGAGCGCGGAATTGTAATAAGGTTTCACGGAGATTCCAAACCCGCCATATCCGCTCAGATGGACCGGCGCGTTGCCGGTCTGTCTGACCGGCCCGGTCTGTAGGTAGGGAATTCGCTCGCCGTCGATCGAGATGGCCTCGTGCCGCGTGACCACGCAGTGCTCCGCGGCAAACGTCTTCGGCGCCTGCTTCAGCACGGCGGGACTGCCCACGCCCCGCTCCAGCAGGATGAGAGACGGCGGGGTGAGCGGATCCTCGACGTGAGCCAGCAAGTCGCCATTGCTCTCGGACGGATTGCGATCGAGAGACCAGATGTCAACGACGCCAAGATCAGGAAGCCCGCCCAATTGCTCGCCGTTCCAGCGATGATCGGATGGCGTGCAGATCTCGAAGACTGGGCGGAGTTCGTCGAGAATACAAAGCACAAGCTTGCCCGCACTCCAAAAGAAGCTCTGCAGCGCACGGCGCGGGCCCGGCTCGAAGAGAATCTCGAACTGGCGGCTGCCCGCCAGGAATGCCGGCAGCGCGATGACGAGCACCGTATCCGCGGCATAGGTGTGCCCTGCCACAGACCAGGATTCGCGCGGCTTCAGGGCAAGCCAGTTGCGATGCGACCGCATCCAGATGTTACTTGGCAAATCGAGCCTCGTCTTGGCTCCCGTTTCATCGCCCAGCCAGACCACGCAATTGGAGACGTCTGTCGCATCGAGGAACCAGATCCTGGGCGGCACGACAGTGTCGTCAACACTGCAACCGACTGACACATGAGCGGCCTTGGTCTCAAAGATCACTTCCGCGTTGTCAACATGCGTACCACGCCGCCACAGCCTCACCGTGCGCGCATAGCCCGTGGTCGCGGCCATGCCGTCACCATGGGAGCTTAACAAGACCAGCGTATCAAAATCGAGCCATACGCCGCTGCCTTTGGCTTCCGGCAAGACAAAGCCGTCGTGGATGAAGAGCTTCGTGTCTGAGTCGAATTCACGCAAGGTGACGGCATCGCTTCCGCCGCGCGATAGACTCAAGATCCATCGCGAGTGATTTCCAGGCGGTGCGGCCGTAGCGTTCAGAAGCCAGTCTTTGCCTTCGCTGACCGCAAGTTGATCGAGGTCGAGCAGGATGTCCCATGATGGCTTCAGCCTGCGATACTCTTCCAGAGTGGTTCGCCGCCAGAGGCCGCGTGGATTATTGGCGTCCCTCCAGAGATTGTAGAGATACTCGCCGCGCCGGCTGACATAGGGGATATTGTCAGGTCGGTCGTAAATCGCTGTCAGCGCATCTCTGTCTCGTTCGGCTGCGGGTCCGCCAAACACCTCCAGGGTTCTGCTATTCTGCCGCTCGACGAAGTTCAGCGCCCGCGCGCCTTCTATTTGTTCCAACCACAGATAGGGATCATCGTCAGGAGCGGAGGGCGTTGGCCTTCCAGTTCGCGAGTCGTCGACGCTCCTTGTATGACGATGCGTCATTTACAACCTTAGTCTTCGCGCAATTCGACTGATTCAAGGATTTGCATCGCGACCGTTGCATCACGATTTGCGAGCTACGACTTGGCCCGGTGCGAGATCCAATCCTCTCGAAACTGCATCTTGCGGAGTTGCAGCGATTGGCCTGACGCTGTGAAGATGTGCGGAATGTAACGACCGGGCTGGCGATGTAGCACAATGGGCCCTCGCGAGGCCTCCCCGGCAACGCCATCTCGCTGGCCCAACAGTGCAGGCCTAGGCCGAGTATTGCGTTTGACACCATGCGTCGGCGCCATCTTGGGTCCCAAGGACGGTTCGACCGCTTCCGGAGTCATCGGCAGGTTCGGCTGGAACCTTCGACCACGCCAAGCCAAAGCCAGGGATTGATGTGGCCTTCCTCGCAAAGGCCGGACCGCTACGCCAAGAACAGCTTCCGCATCCGCTGGTTTGGCGAGGTTCTGTGGAGTCGCAGCATTCATCATTCGGTTGCTTCGCCGTCGCGCTTCCTGGCATTGATCGTAATTGGAAGGATGGTGTCACTCGCCATCGCGGGTAGGTCGAGCACCCACCCGTTCGCGATTCTAATCCAACCACCCCACAGCGTCTCGTGCTCACATTCGACAATCGACTCCTCAAGATCCTTCTTGGGCACATAAATCGAAAGCCCCGTCTCGGGCGAACGGCGAATCATGACCTTCATAGGAGCTCCGCAACTTGTGAGCTCTCGCCCGCGCGCTCCTGACACGCACGCCACAAGGCTCTCTGTTTGGCATTGATGTCCGCCAGGACTTGCAGGACACGATCGATCTCACCCGGCGCCGTCTCGCGCGACAGCGAGAAGCGAACCGCACCGCGCAAAAAGGCCGGTGGTACTCTCATCGCGCGCAGGACATGGGACGGCTCCATCGAACCGGACGCGCAGGCTGAACCGAGCGAGGCGGCAATTCCGTTGCGGTTCAGGTGGTCGACGATGGCCTCTGCTTCGAGATGCTCGAATGCGATGTTGGACGTATTTGGCAAGCGGTTCTTGATATCACCAAGCACGATGCAACAGCCGAGAGCGAGTATGCCTTGCTCCAGCCGGTCGCGAAGCATGCCAATCTGCGTCTGCTCTTGTATGAGGTGTGCCGCAGCGAGTTCCGCCGCCTTGCCCAGCCCAATAATGCCCGGAACGTTTTGGGTGCCAGCGCGGCGATGCCGCTCCTGTGCGCCGCCGAAGATCAGCGGTCGGAACCTGGTGTCCTTGCGCACATACAGCGCGCCGATCCCCTTCGGACCATGGAGCTTATGGCCGGAGAGCGACAGCATGTCGACGTCCGTAGTCTTCAGGTCAATCGGAATCCGCCCGACCGCCTGGACCGCATCGGTGTGAAAGAGCGCGCCGACTGAGCGCGCCATCTTGGCCAGGGATTTCACCGGAAAGATCGTACCGGTCTCATTATTGGCCCACATGACCGAGGCGATTGACGTCCGCCTCGACAATGCGTTGCGATAAGCCTCGATGTTCAATCGGCCGCTTGCATCGACCGGAATGACATGGGTCTTGATTCCGCGTCGGCCCAGCTCCTCGGCAAGGGACAGCACGGCTGGATGCTCAACGGCCGTAGTGACGATCTCGTCGCGTCCCTCCTGCACGGCGAGCGCGGACAGGATCGCGGTGTTGTCGGATTCAGTCGCGCCCGAGGTGAAGACGATCTCGTGATCGAATGCCGCGCCAACGAGAGCCTGCAGCTTCCGGCGCGCTTGTTTCAATGCGGGCGCAACCTCAATGCCGAATGCATGCCCGGACGACGCATTGCCGAATTGCCCAGAGAAGAACGGCAGCATTGACGCGACTACCGATGGATGTGCACGGGTCGTCGCGTTGTTATCCAGGTAGATCGGCTGCATGGACTGTCCGCTCTGCACTTAAGGCCCCTCTTTGGCAGCTGCGGGGAGCGGGATCAGGCGGACGAACTCGCCGAGCCGCTCGATCAGGCGCGCCTGAATGGCCTCGAGCGTCGTTCCCGCAAGCTTGCATAACATGCAGGCGCCGGTGAGCCTGACCATGATCTTGTTGCCTTCGATTCCGACGAGCTCACAATCCCCACGATCACGCCTGAGGCTTGGCCGAATCTCATCGAGCACGGCACGGACAATCCGCGCGCGATCGGAAGCCTCTGCACTCGAAGACTGATTCGTTCGTTCAGCCTTCAGGCCCATGTTCGATGCTCCTTCCATTGCGAATGGTCCGAAGGCGGCTCAGCTGAACGATTTGCCGCAGGAGCAGCTCGATTTGGCATTTGGGTTATCGAAGCGGAACCCTGATCCTTCGAGCGACACCACGAAATCGATCGTGGTGCCGTTGAGATGCGCCCGGCTCGCCTTGTCGACGAAGACTTTGATCCCGTCTTGCTCAAACACGGGCTCATCGGAGACCGGCTCATGAGCAAGACCCATTTTGTACGTGAACCCTTGGCAACCGCCGCCTTCGACCATGACCCGCAAACCGCTTGCAGGCTGGGCCGTCGAGGAGATTGCGGCCTTCAGTGCGTTGATGGCGCTGTCCGTTAGGCTGATCATTTCTGGCTCGCTCTCAGTATCTGTCGGAGGCACAATTCGCAAATCCCATGCCAATCGAGATGCAGCTGAAATCCATTGGTTTTGAAGGCGGCGACCATTCGATTTGCGACCTGTCTGGTTTGCGACAGGCGGCTTTCGGGCGTCCCGCCCTTATCCGGCCGAGACCTCGTGATGGTGCCAGCACGTATTATCCCTGCACATTGCGCCAATCCGCCGCTTACCGTGTGCGTCGCTGCAGACATGGGCGCACGGCAAACAACTTGCATAAGGTCAGCGGACACGCCGCATTGGCGATGCATGTACACGACAGATTGATGAGGAGCCTTCCATGACGTCCATCGACAACACCGCTCTTGGCCAGTTGGACAAGGAGGGGCGGTTGCTGAATGCGGTGCTTAAGACCGAGACAACGAAGCCGGGGCGATTTGGATTTCGGGGCGACATCGCGCTGAAGTTCCAAGCCCAGCTCGCCGACGAAAAACGACCGCCGGACTATTCCATTGAACAAGTTCTTGCAATCGCGCAGGAAGGCGAACCGACCATCCCAGTCCTTGCCGGATATCTGCATTCGTTCGCGTATCTACCTCAGGCCGCAAAGGTTCTGGATGGCAGGCTGAGCCCCAAAGGCAGCTATTTCATTTTCTGCAACAACATTGATCTGCTCGCGAAGTACCGCACCAAGATAGGCGACATCACCTTCCGCATTCTGCCTTGCGACGAATCAACTGTGTGGAAGGAGATGATGGACCTCGCCGGCGTCGACAAGAATGACATCAAGAAGCTCGGTACGGCCGGTAGGCTCGACTACCTGCTCGACGCGGCCAAGGACATCGGTGGATCATACACGGAAGTTTCATACGAGTACGGACTGGCCAAAATGGAGCCGGTGAAAAACAGACGCGAAAACCGCCCCGTCTGAGGCAGACCTCTCTCTCTCGCCAGCTCGACGACTATGCCGCGGAGAGAGTCACTGCGCCCGCTTCACCGGGACTGGCTCTGACAAAACCCTGGTGATGGACTACCGGCCTCCCTTTCGGGAGATCACACGGCACTCTGCTACTCGTGTGTCGGCCAAGAGCACTGTCGTCAACTGCACTGAGGGCCGGCTGGCCACGACCGTCCGCCTGACTGCATCCATGGGGATCCGGACAATCCAATGCTGATCGGATGATGGTCGCGGTCACATTTCAGAGGGCGGATCGCCGATGTATGGTTCGGCTTTGGCGCTGTGCTCCAGGCCTTTGCCAGCCTGCGTAGCGCAGAGATGTCGCGCGTTCGATGCTCGCCAGCCGAAATTATCGGCGAGCTGCGCCCATGAATGATGGAGACCGAGGGGGACTAAGTAACGCGCACGTTTGCATCGTTCCAGAGAACCCAGGGAGCCAGTGTCAAGCGGTTTGCCTCGTACATGCAATTCCGCAGAGCCGTAAAATGCGACAGCGGGGTGCCGGTTGGTCGAGCCAGGCCAAGCGATAGCTGAGCAGACTTGGCCGCACGTCTTCAATGTTGTGAGAACGAAGCGAAGCTATGCAGCATGCCGCAACTGAATCTGTCCTGGGAAGTTGCTCCAGGTCGCGGATCGCGCGGCCGACCCGCCCATGCCACGACGCCACTTCACAGTTCTGACGTCCCTGCCGATGGCTGGAAGCACTCAAAAGGGCCCGATGCGATCGGCGATCTGCTGTATGGGCTGGATCTCCTTGGCAATATGAAACCAGTCGATGATGTGGGTCGTTGGTTTCGGCATGGCGCGGGGCAGCCGCTTTAAGATTTCGGCCCCGTCCGAGATCACCGTCACATCCCCAAAGCCGCCATATCCGACTTCCTAGAGCGGGCGAAGAGCACGATCGCGGATTGCCTGATGGTCGGTGCTGCCGGTTAAGAAATAGCGACCGCCCCTTTCTCCCCGTCCCCCGCGGGCGCATCTGGCCGCGACGAGCTCGAAAATTCGCGCCGAATGTTGATCAGCGCTACGAACGTACGCCGCATCGATGCTGATGACGAACTCTTTGCGCCGAGCTCCGGGAAGCTGCATCTCAAGGTGCCATCGGTCATCCGTTTGGGACCTCGCACGCCAGTTTCCTGCATGACCTGGTCGTCGAGCCGCTTGCCGATCCTGATCGTACCTTGCGCACGATCGCATGCGTCTCAGTCGGTTCAGTGGGCAGGAATCGGCCAGCACCTTTGGCGCCTGCCGGTAGGGCAGCATGCTTCCTAGCCGCGCCATCAGTTCCATCAGCTCCGGTGTCGTTCGATCGGCCCTGGATGGCATTCCCGGCACAGCATCCATCGGGGATTGCGAACCTCAATGGTGCCGCAGACGGTTCGGATCCGGCGTGTCGTGTAGTCGGTGACCGGTCGGAGTGTATGGCAGTCCGGGCAAAACCGGCGAGAAGGGCATATGTCTCCGCCTCATGATTCACGACCGCGCTCTGCAGCGCTGCCATGATCTTCTAGCTATCGGTTATCGACAAGCAGATGTCGAGTCGAACAGGCTCTCTCAGCTCTTGTCTATGCGGACCTCCTTCCGGCATGTGTCGTCAAATTCGTTCCGGCCCTCGATCATTCCACCGCCATCGCTTTGTCTCAAAACGATGCTAACGGGACTGCTAGAGCCTAACAACCCTTGTTTGACACCACAGAAATTACCGGTCTCCTCACGACGGATCGCCCATGACTCGGGGTCGATCGCTACTCCTTCATTGCAATGGACCTGCACCATCTACTCCTTGCCGGTCTCCCGGCGCACCTAGTTCCGGCCCCGTCAGAGGCTCAGCTCGTTCGGCGTGGCCGATCACCCCGATCAAAGCATCGACATAGGCGCCGGACGCGGCTTCACTCTCGGCTGTCCAGTCGGGCATGGCGGGGCGCCTCCCTGATCACGAAGCAGCACCCGAGCAAATCCGCCAGCACCGCGAATCCCCCGCATCCGCGACTTTCTAGCTGAGTAAGACTAGGCGCCCGCCGCAAGTCCGGGCGACGCCGCCATCAACCGGCGGGCAGATGCGCCGATGGCAACAAGCGCGCGTGACGCAACGCCGCCAGATCAGCCGAGCCGGTGCAGAAGCAGGCGACGGCCAACTGGCGGATGACGATCTCGAAATGCGCGACAACCGCCTCGGTGGATACCGTAGCCGCGCGCAGCACGCCGGCCGCCTGCCCGGCGATGTCCGCGCCCAGGCGAATGGCCTTGGCCACGTCGACGCCGTCGCGGATCCCGCCCGACGCGATCAGCTTCACCGTTGGCAGCGCCTCACGTACCGCCTGCAGGCTGGCTGGGGTCGGAATTCCCCAATCAGCGAACGCCATTGCCACTGTGCGGTCGGCGGCATCGCGGGCGCGCTCGCCCTCCACCGCGGCCCAACTGGTGCCGCCGGCGCCGGCGACATCGATCACCGCCACGCCCGCCTCGACGAGCGCACAGGCCACCGAGGCGGACAGGCCCGACCCCACTTCCTTGGCCACGATCGGCACGCCCACGCTGCGCGCGGCGCGAGCGATCTGCGCCAGGACGGCGCGCCAGTCGCGGTCGCCCTCCGGCTGTACCGCTTCCTGCAGCGGATTGAGATGGACGATGAGTCCATCGGCCTCCAGCGCATCCACCGCGCGGCGCGCCAGGTCCAGGCCGTCGGCCTCGCGCAGTTGCGCGGCGCCGATATTGGCCAGCAAGGGAATGTCTGGGGCTAGGCGGCGCAGCGCGCGCGTCAGCCCCTGGGAGTTGCGGGATTGCAGGCTCACGCGCTGCGAACCGACGCACATGGCAATCCCCAAGGCTTGCGCTGCCTCGCTCAGATGCCGGTTGATGGCCTCGGCGCGTGACATGCCGCCGGTCATGGAGCTGATCAGCAGCGGGGCACGCATGGTCTTGCCCAGCAGCGAGGCGCGCAGGTCGATCTGCGTCAGGTCCAACTCGGGCAATGCGCAGTGTTCGAAACGGACGTACTCCCAGCCGGCGGCGACCGTGGCCGGCGCCGTTCGTCGATCCAGCACGATGTCCAGATGGTCGTCCTTGCGCCGGCTCAGGGCGGTGTCGCTCATGCTCGCTCCGTCCGTCGCGTCGGGCGACGGCGTTGCGTCGGATCGGACCGACGGCAGCGCGCGCACGCCGCCGCCTCCCGCGCGTTCAGGCCGGCGCACGCTGGCCTCCCCCGCAGCGTCGCTGCGGTAGCGGCTGCTCGAGGTCTGGTAGTACTGCGCGCGGATGGCCGCCATGGCCTCGATCAACGGTCCCCACGGCGCGGGAAAGCGTTCTTCCGCCATCACCCGGTGCAGCATGCGCGTATGGCCGGCCAGCTCGTCGTTGAGGAACTCCACCGCAGGCATAGCCGGATAGCGCTGCAGCAGCAGGATCGCCGCGTTGTCGGCCTCGCCGGCCGACCTGTCCTTGTCGCGTCCATGCAGATCGTTGTGCAGGCGCCCTATCGCGCAGATGAGCCGCAGGACCTCGCGAAACTCCGGACGCGCGCGCAAGGTCGCCATGTCCAGCCCCCACAGCAACGACAGGCAACAGAACACGTTCGTGTAGGCGATCGAATCGATGCCGTTGTGCAGGTACTCGGCGTAGGACCAGCGTTCCGCCCCTACCGCCTGCGCGTGTCCGCCGCGCAGCGCCGCGCAGTAGCACCGGGTATCGTCAAGAAGCTGAACATAGTCGCGACGATCGTAGGCGAGCGCGGCCAGCGAAGCGCGCAGCACAGCGCAGCCCTCGAATCCAGGCAGCGCGCACGGCACGCCCTGCCCCAGCGCCTGCTCCACGGCAGCGAGCTGCTCCGGCGCGATCAGGCCAAGGTCGTTGCAATCGTCGAGCCAGAACAGCAGCGCCAGTTCGCGATAGAACGCCACGATCAGCGTTTCGTCGTGCGGATCGCGGCCGGTGCGGGCGCTGGTGTCGCGCAGGCTCGGCTGGATGCGCTGCAGGATGTACTGGCCGCCCCTGACCGCTTCCACGGCATGCTCGTCGGCGAACCCGGTCAGGGAACGCCCCCACTCCAGCACCTGCTGCAGCGCGCGTTCGGTCTGGATCATGGCGCCGCTCCTGCTCCCTCGGCCGGGACGCGCCGCCCCCAACCAAGCGCCAGCCACAACCCGGCGAGTTCGGCCACGCGCACGACCCGGGTGGGGCAATACAGTTCCTTGCCGATCCACAGCGGCGTCTGCGGCAATGCATGCGCCGCATGGCGGGCGAGCATCCACTCGCGCGCACGCGCCACCGCCTGCGCGATGCGCCGGCGCCCTGTCGGCTCTTCGCTCCGGTCCATTGCGTACAACGCGAACAGCGCATAGGCGGTTTCCTCGAATGTGGACGCGCGACCGGCGCCCCAGCCGCCGTCGTCGCGCTGCGCCTGCAGCAGCGCCGCCAGCGCGCGCTCGTCGCGCCACTGGGGCTTGCCTTGCGCCAGCGCAGCGACCGCATGCGCGGTGGGATACAGCCACGAAACGTGCCATTTTTCGTTGTCCCATACACCATGCGGGTTGCGATTGGCCTCGACGTAGGCACTGGTCCCGGCGGCGGGCTTTCCCAACAGTCGCAACGCATGCAGAGCATGGATGTTGGTCGACACCGAGGCATTGCGCTCGCCGGGGAAGGTGACGAACAGCTCGCCGAGTTCGAAATGGCGTAACACATCGACCGCCGGGTCGCGGCCTGCAAGGCGCAGGACGCACAGCGCAACGGCGGTGTCGTCCGCATCGGCCGCGAAGTGCAAGGCCGGGCCCAGACCGCGCACGCCCAGGCGCGCGTCGAGCTGCGCGACGATCACGCGCACCGCCTCGGCGAGCGCGGGATGCGCGAACAGCCCGGCCAGATGCAGGGTGTACAGCGACCAGCATGGCTCGAACACATTGATCGGCCAGACGTTGGGAACGACACCTTCGATGCCGCTGCGCGTCGCCCGCGATGCCGCTAGCAGATACGCGTCGGCGCGCCCGACCTGCGGCGTGCTCCCCTGTGTCACTGCGTGCGCACGACACGCGGCGGTGGCCGCCGGACTGATGCCGATGCTGCCGTCGTCATCCGGGCATGCGGTGGTCAGCGAGGTTCCCCAGGCTTCCCAGGAGTGCAGCAACGGATGGCCGCTCGGCAACGTCGCTACCGCCCCCAGCTTGACCAGGCACGCTTGCCGCAACGGCAACAGCGCCGGGTGGCGCGGAAACGCCACGCCGCCCAGTAAGGATGCGGCCTCGCCGCACAACTGCGGCAGGATCAGCTCCGCGGCGATGGGCGCGTCTTCCGGCACCGTATGCGCGTAGGGATCGGGCTCGCGCTCGAGGAACCGGGTTGCAGCCTGGACTGCGTCGGCAGCGCCGGGAAGAGGATCACCGTGCAATGCCAGCAACGCCGCCCAAGTGGGCGCATGGCGGAACAGCGGGAAGTCCGCGCTTCCCCATCCGCCATCGGCCTGTTGCTGCGCGATAAGCCATGCGTATGCGTCCTGCCGACCGGTGACGTTGCCGCGGAACTGTAGAGCTCGCGCCGTGTCATAGACCGACGGGCCGACGCTGCCGCCGTCGCTCATCTCGCTCAGCAGGTGGCGCAATTCGGAAAGGATCTGTTCGGAAAGCGCGTTCACTCGGGATGTTCCTTCTGCAGACGGTCCGGGCAGACACCGCGCACGTCGCCGCGGGCCCGTCGCGGCCCCGCGCATGCGGCAACGCGCCGATGCTGGCGCCGATCCGCCGCATAGGCTTGCGCGCAGCGCGCCGGGGCCGTGCTGGGCAACCGCTGCGATTGGCGCCGCGGACTCGGACACAGTGCAGCATGCACCGCTGCCGCCGGCCGATCGCAACGGCACAGGTGCGACTCCACGTAGACGGGCGCGTTCATGCGCATGGCGCGTGCTTGAACAGATACGCGTTGGCCCGCTGCAGCATCTGCGCCAACCGTTCCGCACGCGGCCCCAGTGGGGCGATGGCCTCTCCGGCGTCGCGCAATAAATCCAGCGCGAACTGGCGCGCTGCCTGCAGCCCCATGATCGACGCGCAGGTCGGCTTCTGCGCCGCCGCGTCCTTGCCGGGGGTCTTGCCCAGCGTCGCGGTATCAGCTGTCGCGTCGAGAATGTCGTCGACCACCTGCAATGCTAGGCCGAAACAGGCCGTGTAGCGATCGAGCGCACAGTACAGCGCAGCGTGCACGGCATCTTCGGCGATGGTGCATAGCGCGCCCATGCGAACGGACGCGCGCACTAGCGCTCCGCTCTTCATCCGGTGCATCGCCACGATCCTGTCCAGCTCGACGTGCTTTCCGACCAGCGACAGATCCATGGCCTGCCCGCCTGCGGCACCCTCGGCGGACACCGCCTGCGCCAGTTCGCGCACGAGCGCGATACGGTTGTCGCCCGGCACATCCAGCCTCGCCAGGGTCAGGAAGGCGTGCGCCTGCAGCGCATCGCCGACCAGGATCGCAGTGGCTTCGCCGAACTTGACGTGTACGGTCGGAAGGCCGCGGCGAAGCACGTCGTCGTCCATCGCGGGCAGGTCATCGTGGACCAGGGTACAGGCATGCATCATCTCGATGGCGGCGCCGATGTCGTCGAGCATGTGCGCCGGCGTGTCGGCCAGTGCGCCGGCAGCCAGACAGAGCAAGGCGCGGGTGCGCTTCCCGCCATTCAAGGTGGCGTAGCGCATCGCCGCCATCAGCTCGGCCTCACCATCGTCTTCGGCGCAGAGAAGACGCGCCAACGCCTGTTCGACCCGCTTTGCGCCGTCCTGCATCCAGATCTCCGGCAGCAGCCTGCCGGATGCGCCGCGCACCTGCGCGCCCAATCCGCCGAGCGCGGAAACGCCAGTTCGGTCGTCGTGTAGCGTAGAACCGGTCTGCATGTTGTTCATGTCCTTGTACCTGACACGGCGACGGCGAGCGCCGAGCCGCCGCGGTGTTGCCGGCGTCGCACCGAGCGCACGCGCCCAGTGCAGCAATGCCGCCCGTCGCCGGCGCCGCTGCCTCGCCACACGGGGATGCGATGCCAGCTCATGAGAAGCCGATGCGGATTGTCATGGACGGATGTGCGGTTGGGTAATAGCGCCGGCCTTTTTCGACGCCGCTGAGCAACCGCGGCCGCACCCCGGCCTTGTGCATGGTCAGCGCCAAGGCAATGCAGAACTGCACCAGTTCCAGCCATACCAAGTGGTAGCCGATGCAGACGTGTGGGCCGGTACCGAACTGCAGCATGTCCAGCGGCTGGATCGGCTCCGTGCGTTGCAGCCACCGCGCCGGGCGGAACTGATCAGGCGCCTCGTGCAGCAACGCCGAGGTCGAGAAATGGAGCAGCGGGATGCACAGATGGGTGCCCGCGGGAATGCGCCGTTGGCCGAGTTGCAATTCCTGCAGCGCGCGACGCGGCAGGAGCGTGGCCGTCGGATGCACGCGCAGCGTCTCGCGGAACAGCGCCTCGGCGACCGGACACTGCGCCAGGTCCGCGTGCCGGGTCGGCACCGCGCCCACGCGTTGCGCCTCCTCGACCAGGGCGTCCCACAGCACAGGCTGCCGCGCCAGCTCGATCACCATCCAGGCCATCGTCGAGGCAGTGGTGTCGTGACCGGCAAGCAGCAGCAAGCGGATATTGGCGACCAGGACGTCATCGGACATCCCATCATCGCTGCGATCGAAGGCGCTCACCAGGTCGTTGATCAACCCGGTGCGCGCGGCATGCGCGCGCACGTCGCGGACGAATTGGCGCAACTGCGCGTCGATCCAGTCGCGGGCGGCGCGGCCGCGCCGCAAGGGCAGTCCGGGCAGGTCGACCGGGGGCGCGACGATCAACTGCACCAGTTGCCGGTACTTGCGATGCCATTCCGGCAGGTCCTGCGCGGGGATTCCCAAGAGGCTGAAGATCAGCTTGAGCATCAGGTCGCCGGTTTCGCGCAGGATAGTTACGTCGCCGCGGTCGCGCCACGCCTGCACCCGCGCTCGGATGACGGGCACGAACAGGTCGCCGATGCCGGCCTGGGTCAGCCCCTTGGGCAGGAACGCCGCCTTGATCGCATCGCGCGCCTGCCGGTGCGCGCCGCCGTCCTGGGTAACCAACGTTCCGCCAAGCAATTCGGGCGCGATCTCTTCGATCAGCGCCGAGGACACGTCCTTGTGCCGGAGCAGTGCGAACGCATCCGGATCCACGCAGGTCATCATGTGTCCGGCAGGGCCGAAATCCAGCCAGAAGTGGCTGCCCAGCATCCCTTCCGCGCGCCGCAGCAGGCGCGGCAGGTCGCAGACGATGGCGGGAAGATGCCCCACCAGGGGGAAAGCGCCGGGCACGACCGGGATGTCGTGCCGCAGCCGGTGACGACGGTCCAGCGGGTTGAGCAGCATGTCCGTCAGCAGCGCGGCGCCGCGGCCGCTTCGGCGGTGTGCCGGCAGGCCGCGCGGCGCGGCTGTTGCCACGCTCGGCGTACGTCGGCACATGCGCCAGCATGCCGCCGTAGATGCACACGACCTGGCCGGCGATGAACGCAGCATCGTCGTAGAGCAGGAATGCCACCAGCGCGGCCACGTCCCTCGGCGCAGCCGACGCGCGGCAGGAGCTGGTGCCGCCGCAGATGCTGTTGCATGCACTCGTCCAGCTTGGCGAGGAGACGCTCGGTCATGACGAGACCCGGCGCAATCGCGTTCCAGCGGATCTGCGCATGACGGTACTGGGTGGCGAGCGAGGCCCACAGCATTTTCATCGCCGCCTTCGACGCGCCGTAGGACGTCTGCGCGGGGTCAGCGCTGAGCCCCTGCCACGACCCCATGTTGACGATCGCGCCACCGCCGCGAGCGATATGGCCTGCGGGCAGCAGAGCAGCGTGCCGCGCAGATTGGTCGCCATGGTCTCATCCGAGAGGGCCAGGTCCAGGTCGAGGATCGCGCAGTGGCGCGGGGTCAGATGCATGTCGCTCGCGTTGTTCACCAGCAGGTCAACCCCACCGAAGTGCCGCTCCGCCGTTTCGAGCAGCGCTGCCACCGACTGCGCGTCCGCGATGTCCATGGCCACGGCCAGCCGCGTGGCCCGCTTCGGCCGCGATCTGCGCGGTGCAGGCGATGCCCGCCGAGCCATCAATGTGGGCCACCACCACTCTGCCGCCCTCGCGCGTGATGGCGAGGGCGCTGCCTTGCCGATGCCGGCGCCAGCGCCGGTCACCACGGCCACCTTGCCTTCAAACCGCGCCATCGTGTCCTCCTGGATTGCGTTGTTCTTTCGCGGCATGCAGCTCGGCCTCCCCCGGAGAAGGCGCAGGGTCGGCGCTGGCGCGCTCGTCATCGCCAACGTCGCTTTCGATGACCCGAATGGCGGCGACTGGGCATTGGCTGGCCGCGAGCCGCACGGCGGCGTGCAGCGCCTGCGGGACCGTCGCCACGCACACTTCGGCCACGCCGTCCGGTTCGCGCTGGCGAAAGGCGCCCGGCAGCGTCAGCACGCACTGCCCGGTGGTTGCGCACAGATCCTGGTCGACCACGACGCGCATCTCAGCCCCCCTGCCCACGCAGCCGCACCGGCAGCGCGCGGAACGTCCTAAGGAACTCGGAGGGCTCCCGGGTCGGCGGCTCGGCCAATGCCAGCGTGGGGAAGCGCGCCTGGATCCGCGGCAGGCTCTCTGCCAACTGCACCCTGGCCAGTTGCGCACCGACGCAGAAGCGGATGCCGTGGCCGAAGCTCAGCATGATCTTTCCGTCCGTCGACATGCCGGGACTGGTGCCGTAGAACCGCGCGGGATCAAAGCGATCGGGATCGGCGAAGGCGTCCGGGTCGCGATTGCCGGCCGCGATCAGCACGCGCACGTCCGCGTTCTTCGGGATCACCACGCCGCCCAATTCGATGTCGCGCTGGGCGATACGCATAGTGGTGCTGAACATGACGGGCGAATCGCGGCGCAGGACTTCTTCGACGAATGCCTGCACCCCCACGGCGTCTCCCTGAAGCCAGTGCCGCTGTTCGGGATAGGCCAGCATCGCCAACACCGCATGGTCGATGGTCGCAGCAGTGGTTGAGAAGCCGCCCAGCAGCATGCCCCAAAGCATGCTGATCAACTCCGCATCCGACAGCGTGTCGGCATCGTCGTCGTGTGCGCCGACCAGCATCGACACGATGTCGTGGCGGGGATCGGTGCGCTTACGCTGTATGAGGTCCCCGAAGTAGGCCTGCACCCTGGCGCTGGCCGCGTCCGCCGCGGCGAGCTGGGGGTCGCTGGCGTGCGGGCCCAGGCCTTTCAGAATGGGGTCGATGACGGCGGCGAGCCCGAACATGTCGTCCTGGGGCATGCCGAACAGTTCGGCCAAGACCAGCATGGGCAAGGCCAGCGCGAATTCCCGATGCAGGTCCACCGGCTCCCCGCGCTCCAGCGCGGGCGCCATGCCGTCCAGGCGCGCTGCGACGTTGCGCGCGATGCTCGGCCGCAGGTTCTCGATCTGGCGCATGGTGAAATCGCGCGAGATCAGCCTGCGCAGACGCGTATGCGCCGGTGGGTCCTTCATCGCTATTGTAGACGCCAGCAGATTGAGTGACCGGCTGGTCGCCGCACGCGGAAAATAGCGCGCCAGTTCGCCCGGCGCTGGTGCCCGAAACGCATCGCCCGTGGCCTTGAGCGTCCAGTAAATATCGGCGTGGCGGCTCAATAGAAAGAGGCCCGACGCCGCGCGATGCACCGGATCGTGCTCGCGCAGCCACCGCATAAACGGATATGGGTCGTGGGTGCGCGCTGGCGACGCCAGTTCGGCGAAGGCGTCCCGGCATGCTGCCGTGGTTTCTTGCACGTCCATCTTCCTTATCTGTTGGCTGGCTGATCCGACCGGCGCGCGCCAGGCGCTCGGGCAAACTGCTGAGAACATCGGGGCGATTTCGCCGAGGCCCCCTTCCCATAGAATGCTGTCTGATGCGGATTTGACATTTTGCTTTTCTTTCTTCGTTCCATCGATGGCGGTGTCATCCACGAAATGAAGGTCGGTCGGCGGCTCCCGGCTCGCAACGAAGGAGCTTCAAAACTCGTGCCAATCTGGCCGACCCAGCAGAAGGAAAAGATTGTGATTGCTTTCAGCGGATTAGCCTGAGGCCAGACAAGAGCTCGCGAACTAGGCCAGTGTCGCGGACCAACAAAGGCGACAGAACAGTGTCGGATAGTCGCCAGACGCCAGACTGGCGACACCTTCTTTATCAGTTCTCCTGAATGACGATTCCAGTTGCTGGAATATATGCGGCCTCTCGCAAGTGGACTGCTGTTGCAGGCAGGCCATAATGAGATCCGCGCACACGCGTTCCCAATGAAGGTTTGGGGCACGAAGCCCGCTTTTTTGCACAGGGCTTACGGTATGCTGATCCACTGTTTCGTCATCACTATCGCGAACCTTGCAATCGAGCCAGAAGCGTCAGGCAAACGCGGGATCTCTGCCTTCGTCGCCACGCATCTGCTCGAAGCGCTAACAAAGACAGTGCTCCAGATCGACTTCACGTCCGTCGTGATGACCGGGACTGTTAGGTTCTTGCTCTTCGGGGGAGCGCTCCACGTCGATCTCGCAACGTTGGTAAGCCGCGCCGTACCCCGAATCGAGCTTGCCACCTTCGCCACGATCGTCGACGTTTATCCTTGGCTTTCTATTCTGGCAGCCCGCTGGTCTCCTTAGTTAGTCGCTGCCGCTGTCTTTGGCGCTGGTGTTTGGCGGCCTCATCAGCCTAACCGATGCGGTGGCGGTCATGGGTACGCTCAAAATGTAAAGGCACCTGAAAGTCTCGAGGTCGAGATGCAGGGCGAGTCACTTTTCAACGAGGTGTCGGCATTGTCGTTTTCACGATCCTGCTGGCCTTCGCCGCCGGCGGTCCATGCGAGGTCGCGGCCCGATTCGGCAACTGCCGGCTTCACGCCAGAACAGGTCGGATCTGGGAGTTCCCTACCAGCTTGTATCTGACAACTCACTCGTCGATCTCGTCGGAGAAAGCTGAATCAACCAGGTGGTGTGTGGGTCTGACAGTTTGTTGGGCACACCCGGGCGCAGGCGCTGCAGCCGATGCAAGCGCCTTCGTCCTTCAGCACCATGACCTTCTTTTCGAGCTCATCGTCGTCCTCGTCGAGATCGATGATCTCGCCACCCTCGCTTAGCCCCTTCAGCGTCATGACCTCACGGCCGCAGATCTTGTAGCAGCGGCCGCAGCCGATACACTTGTTGGGATCGATAGAAACCAGGTAGTCCGGCCTCCAATTGCGACCGTCGCGGGTCCTGAATGACATGGCTAACCGTCCGCTATGTTTTGTCCAGCGCCTCGAGATATTGGCGCTTGCTTTCGAGCTCGCTGAAGGCAGCGTGGGCCTTCTGGGCCACGCTCAGGATCGACGACCAGTTGACCGGCAGCTCCTCGGAGAGGTCGTGGAGGTCCATCTTGGCCTGGGTCGCCTTGGCCGACAGCTTCTTTATTTCCGCTTTCAGAGTTTCGATGTCGCTCACACTTGCCTCAACAACTCGCCACTTCCGGGAACTTACGGATCATCTCAACGCCACTGTTGACGAATTTGTCGCCTTGATTGGCGAGATCAGAGAGATGGTCGAAACCAAAGCGATGCACGTCGCGCAGCTGCTTGCTCACGACAACGAGCCGGCCGCCGATCAGCACGATCCGACCGAACCCTTCGTGATGCATCTTCAGCATTGGCGAGATCATCACACCGGTTGCCTTCTCGATAGAGAGCGCAACGGCGTCGAAGAACAGCTCCAGCCGCCATGTCGTGTCCGGGTCGGGATTGCCGACGATCGGCAGCGCACGGCGCTTGCGCTTGTCGAGAACGTAGGGTTCGAGCAGCTCAAGATCCTTTTTGCCCTCCCAGGCGCCGTGGGTGTCCTGGGCGCGCCAGATCTTGATGAGCTCTTTCAGAAATGGCCATTCCGCGGCGGCGGCGGCTGGAGTGACTTCAGACGGATCGGCCATCTTTATTCCTTCAGGCTTCGAAATCCACCGTACGATCCCGGCTTTTGGTGAGCAGCTTCCGCAGCCAGGGCGGCGGCGACCCCTTCAGCACGGTTTCGAGTTTGGCGCAAAGGTCGTGGATGGGCTCTGGCTGCAGCACCTTCATCGGATGGATGTTCCTGGCGACGACTCGCGCAGCACCCGAGCCGCCAATCGCCGCAACATAGAGGATTGCGCACTCCCTGATCGCCTCGATCTTCGGCGCGAGCTTATCCTCATTGCCGTCTTCGGTGAGGTCACCGTCGAATTGGATCGCCTCGATAAACCGATGCCCGTCCGGGCCTACCTCGTAGATCACGATGTTCTTGGCCCAGCCGAAGTGGGCATCGACGTGCTTCAAGTCCTGAGTGGCGAATGCAACTTTCATCCGGGTTGTTTTCTCTCCCTGCTCAATGCAACTGGGGTGGATGGAGCTGTGGGCCGCCGCAGCTTGATCGCCAGGTGTCGGGCGTCGGCCCATGGTTCGCTTCGCGGTCGGTGATGATCAGATTGGCAATGTCAAAGATCAGATCGCGCGTGCCGCGATAGCCAACCATCGTGAGGTGCGCAGCACCAAGGCGATCGAACATCGGAAAGCCTACCCGGAAGAACGGGACATTGAGTCGCGAAGCGGCCTGGCGACCATGTGAATGCGACATCAAGAGGTCGCAGTCACGCGACCTGGCAAGCTCTTCAAGGTCCTCCAGATCGCCGATCAGGACGTCCTCGGTCCTGACCCGCTGGAGCACCGGTGAGTTCGTCGTCGTCACCGCAGCACTTACCTGTGCGCCGATCTCGTGGAGCAAGCTGGAGAGATCGAATAACAAGTCCGGCTCGGCGCCGATCGCGAGCTTGCGGCCGCCGATATGGAAATGTGCATCCAGCATGGCGTCTGCCAGCTGTCCACGCTGCCGGCGATATTTCCAGGGCACCGACCGGCCGCTGACCTGGCTCAGGAAGGCGATGAATTCGTCATTTGGGATAAGGCCACAGAGCCGCTCGAACAGGCGGAACGGCGCGCCTGTCCGCACCTGCATGGCCTCGGCCGCACGGCGCATCTGCGCGCCGATCGCGATCGTCCAGGCCACCTGCCCCATGGTCGCAATCTCGTCCACTCCAATGCCCCCGATCGTGGTGGGCGTGAATTCGTCGGGGATGTGACCGTCCAGCGAACCGGCGACGTCCGGCAGGAACGAGGGCTTGAGCCCAAAATCCTCAAAAATCGTGCGCAGCTCGTCGAGATCGCCGGGCGTGAGGTGGCATCCAGGTAGCACGTTGACGCGGGAGATATCGCGCGGTCTCGCCGTGTCGACGGGAGCCACAAGCATCTCGATCATCCGCGCCACTGTCTTGCCCCAGCCATCCTGAAAGGCATCCTTGAAATCCGGGGTCGAGACGTAGACAAGGGGGAGCTTTTCGAGCTTCGGATGCTTCTGTCGGATCAACCGGATGAAGGCTTCGACGTCATCGCCGTTGGTCTCGGTGACGCCAGTCGAATTGATACCAATGATCTCAGGCTCGAGCCGATTGTAGATGTTGAGGATCGCCTGTTCGAGATTCTCGTGGCCACCGAGCACGGTGGCAACCTCGCTCATGGCCGTCGTCTGCATCGGCACGGCTTCATTGAAATGGCGCACGAACAGCGTTAGCCCGAAGGAGGTGCAACCTTGCGGACCGTGCAAAAGCGGCATCGCGCCGCGCAGTCCCAGGAAGGCAAATGAGCCGCCGATCGGCTGGCTCATTTTGAGCGGATTGACCGAACAGGCTTTCTTCGAGGTAGTGACGACCGCCATGCCGTTCCCCTACTCGGCCGCCTGCAGCGCAGGGGGCTGCAAATCGGAACGAATGTCCTTACAAGCAACGCACCGTGCGGTGGAATTGGTGCATGGCTTGGCGAGGTTCAGGCCATGGGCCGCAATCGCGCTCTCGCCACCGCTGGCCTCATTTTTATTGGAGAGACTTATCGTATTGACGCCGTTCTTGCTCGCGTCTCGAACTGGATCAGCGGCTTGCGCATACATCTGCGCAAACGTCCTTGCCTGACGCATTCGGTCGAACTCATCCCATGGCGCGGCTTGGCGGAGCTGATCCCATATCGGATTGTAGAGCGCTTTCTCGATCTCCTCCATGAGTTTGACAATGCCGATATAGCCCATATAGGCGTGGCAGCGCTCCTGGTTGATATCGAGCCACGGCATCGCCGCCTTTAGTGCGACGAATTGCGACTTGCCGCCCGAGAGCATGATGTCGGCTTTTGCGTCCTTTAGCATCTTGTAGATCTCGCGAGGCGACATGTCCTCGATCATGTGGGCGTGCTGGCCCATTAACTCCTTGATACGTTCCTTGTCCTTCTTGGTCGATTTCTTCACGGACGTGCCGACGATCTCGAGCCCGGCCTCTTGCAAAGCGGACACCATCGACCAGGATTTCACGCCACCGGTGATGAGAACAACCCTCTTTGCGGCAAAGCGTGGCTTGAAACGTTCAATCGCAGCCCAGGCTTTGGTCTCTTCGCGTGCGATCAGGGCTTGTGTGCGTTCCATCAGCTCAGCCGGCGCGCCGCGTTCGATCAGCATGCGCGCGATCTGGCGTAGTGAATCGCTGGAATCCTCAATACCGTAGAACGAGCCTTCAAAAAACGGGATGCCGTAGCGCTGCCTCATCTTGCGTGCGACGTTGATCATTGCCTTTGAGCAGACCATCATCGCGGCTTTGGCTCGGTGCGAATAAGCCACCTCGCGATACTTGCCGTCCCCCGAGATGCACGACAGGATCCGGATTCCGAGCTCATCGAGCAGCGGCTTGACCTGCCAGAGCTCGCCGGACAGGTTGTATTCGCCGATGATGTTGATGTCATAAGCAGTGGTGTAATCGGGCTCTCCGGTACCAATGACGTGCTCCAGCAGTGCTTCGCCTGCGAGCTTGTTGCCAAGGTTCTTCGACCCCACAAATCCCGGTGCATTGATGGGAATGATCGGTTTGCCAAGTTTGGCGGACGCTGCCTTGCAGACCGCATCGATGTCGTCACCGATCATTGCGGGCACGCATGTCTGGTAGACGAAGATGGCCCGCGGGTCGTATTTCTCTGTGATCTCCTTGACTGCCCTGTACAGCCGCTTCTCGCCGCCGAACACGATGTCGGTCTCGCTCATGTCCGTGGTGAAGCTTCTGCGCCACAGATCGGAGCCGGAGGAGGCGGAACCGCGATTGTCCCAAGAATTGCCCTCACAGGCGATTGGACCATGCACAAGATGGGCGACGTCGGTGAAGGGCTGCAGTGCGACTTTGGCGCCATCGAAGGCACACCCACCGGCGACGCCGCCCGGCTTCAGCTGCTTGGTGCATCCATTCTTGCGCTCGACGTTCGACTTGCTCGCATTCCTGGCGCAGCCCGGTTCGTTAAAGACGTCCTGTATGGTCGTGGGAAGCGAAGTCATGGTGTCTCTTTCGGGGATGTCAAGACATTCGCACAGACCAAGAGGATGGCCCGGCGGATAACCCGGGATCCCCGCCACAGCGCTGCTGTTCCTGCGGACGATGAGGCGGGGCGCTCGCCTCAACGTATGATGTCGAAGCTGTAGTCCGTCTTGCCAACTGAGCTGGTTTTTCTATCGATCTCATCAAAGATCTTGTCGAGAATCTTGACCAGCACATTCATGCTACCCTGATAGCCCCACACTGGATAACGATGGTGATGATGGCGATCGAAGATGGGAAACCCGATGCGGATTAGCGGCGTTCCAGTGTCACGCTCGAGATACTTGCCGTAGGTGTTACCGATCAGGAAATCGACTGGTTCTGTGAACAGGAGCGAACGCATGTGCCAGAGATCCTTGCCCGGGAAGGCGCGGCAGTTTTTACCGAACGGCGAGCTCGCGAACAGCGCCTGCATCTTCTGCTCCCAGCCCTTACTTCCGTTGGTCGAGAGCACGTGCGTCGGCTCAGCGCCAAGCTCCAGCAAGAATGCGGCCAGGCCATAGCAGAGGTCGGGATCGCCGTAGATCGCGAACTTCTTGCCGTGAACATGCGCGCTAGAGTCAGCCATTGCGTCTACCAGACGCCCGCGCTCCCGCTCCAGCGCATTGGGAATTGCCTTGTTGGTGATACGCGACAGCGTCATCAGGAAATCGTCCGTGGCGCTGACACCCAGAGGGTGATTGAAGGAGACGACCTCCTGGTCGTGCCCCTTGATGAAGGGCAACGTCTTCTCCGTACAATATTGCTGCATGGAAATGGTTGCCTTCGCATGTACTGCGTTCGCGGCATCCTTTAGTGTCGTGCCGCCATCATACATGCGGAACTCGCCGTCGGTGGGGGTATCGAACACATCACTGTTATCCGCGAGGATCGTGTAGCCGATCCCCATCAGCTCGAAGATGCGCTTTATCTCACGGATGTTCCCGACAGTGTAGCCGTCGAAGCCACCGATGAAGTTGATCCAGTTGTTCGCTTTGCGCTGGAGTTTAGGCGCCGTGCCGGCTTTGCCATCCCAGAAATGCTCGAGGATGCCCTTGAGCGTGTTGTCGTAGCCGGTAATGTGGCTACCGACGAATGCAGGAGTGTGAGCGAATGGTACGTCGTAATCCGCGGGGACTGAACCTTTTTCCTTTGATGTTTTGATGAAGGCGTTGAGGTCGTCGCCAATGACTTCCGCCATGCAGGTCGTGGCGACCGCGATCATCTTCGGCTTGTACATGTTGTAGCTGTTGGCAAGCCCGTCGGTCAGGTTGTTGAGCCCCCCGAACACAGCCGCGTCTTCCGTCATGGACGAGGAGACGCACGAAGTCGGCTCCTTGAAGTGCCGCGACAAATGGCTGCGATAATACGCGACGCAACCCTGGGAGCCGTGGACGAACGGCAGTGTGCGCTCGAACCCGAGCGCGGCGAACACCGCACCTAGCGGCTGGCAAGCCTTCGCCGGATTGACGGTTAGCGCTTCGCGGGCGAAGTTCTTCTCGCGGTATTCGGGCGTCTTGGACCATTCTCCGATACGGTCGACTTCGGCGGGATCGTGCGGATTCTCAAATAGCGCCTTCTTATTGGCCAGCATCTGCTGGTATTCGTCTCCCCGGAAAAGCTCGGAGTGGTCGAGGATGTGTTCGGCGTTCTGTGTCATCATGGCACTCTTCAGGTTCTTGTGTTCGTTCTCCTGCCCTTCCCTCCTCTGCGGAGGAAAGGGCCCGAGCGTCGGCTTTCCTATTCCGCCGCCATGAGGCTCGGCCGCGGAGCGTCCTTCCAAGGTGCGGTGGTCTTCCCCCAGATCGGGGAGTTGATTGCCATGTCCATGTCTCGGGCGAAGATCGCGAAGCCGTCATAACCGTGGTAAGGACCCGAGTAGTCCCAGGAATGCATTTGGCGGAACGGCACGCCCATCTTTTGGAAGACGTATTTTTCCTTGATACCGGAGCCGACGAGGTCGGGCCGGATCTTTTCGACGAAGCGCTCGAATTCGTAGCCGGTGACATCGTCGTAGATCAGCGTGCCGTCCTTGACGTAGTGCTGGGCGGTGCGCTGATAGTCGTCGTTGTGACCGAACTCATAGCCTGTGCCGACAACATCCATGCCGAGGTCCTCATACGCGCCGATGACGTGGCGAGGACGTAGGCCGCCCACGAACAGCATTACGGTCTTGCCATCGAGCCGCGGCCGGTACTTCGCGGTCACCGCATCGACCAGCGGCTGATATTTCGCGATGACGCGCTCGGCGCCCTCCTTGATCTTATCATCGAAGAAGCTTGCAATTTTGCGCAGCGACTCCGCGATTTTGGAAGGCCCGAAGAAGTTGTACTCGCACCAGGGAATCCCGAATTTTTCCTCCATGTGCCGTGAGATGTAGTTCATCGAGCGATAGCAATGCAATATGTTGAGCTTCGCTTTCGGCGTCGCCTCCAATTCAGCGAGAGATCCATCCCCGGACCACTGGGCGATGACGCGCAGGCCCATTTCTTCGAGCAGGATCCGTGACGACCAGGCGTCGCCGCCGATGTTGTAGTCACCGATGATGGCGACGTCATATGCGGTCGGCTGAAATTTAGAGCTGGCTTCTGGGGCGCTCTTGTCGAAGATCCAATCTCGAATGGCGTCGTTCGCGATGTGATGGCCGAGCGATTGTGACACGCCACGAAAACCCTCGCACCGCACAGGCACGATGGTTTTGCCGCCATATTCCTTTGACTTTTCTCTGGAGACTGCCTCGATATCGTCACCGATCAAACCAATCGGACATTCGGACTGAATGGTAATGCCCCTGTTGAGAGGAAACAGCTCCTGTAGCTCGTCGATGAGTTTGGTGACCTTTTTATCTCCGCCGAACACGATATCCTTTTCCTGGAAATCGGAAGTGAACTGCAGTGTCACGAACGTGTCGATGCCGGTCGTGCCGACGTAGTAGTTGCGCCGCGAGCCCCATGAGTACTGACCACAGCCGACCGGACCGTGGCTAATGTGGATCATGTCCTTGATCGGCCCCCAGACCACGCCCTTGGAGCCCGCGTAGGCGCAGCCGCGGATGGTCATTACGCCCGGAATGGACTTGATATTCGACTTGACGCCACAATCGGACTTCCCCGCCTCGTGAACACTCAGATGCTTGGCGCGCCTTTTGGCGGTCTTCTCTGGGTAGACCTTCAACACCTCATCGATTAGCTGCTTGTTGCGCGCCTTGATCTCTGCGACGCTCTCGGTAGTTGCTCGGCTCATACAAATTTCCTTTCGATTGTCGTCTCAAATGAAGAAGCGGCGCTTTTCCGGTAGACCGACGGATTTCCGATCCGGCGTTGAGGTGTAAAGCGTGCAATCTCGCTGGCCGGTCCTACCGGACGCAACTCCGCGGGGTTCTGGATCATGCCGCAGCGATCGATCAGAATGTTGCAGCTCATCTCGGCTAAGCGCTTGCGAGCGCCATGTGTGACGCTGTTGATTTGTCGACGGAATCGGTGACCAAGACGCGTCTCGGTGATGTCATGCCTGCCCTCCAGCCTTGGTCATATCGGCTTCTTTACTCGCTCGCGTGCCATCAGGGGCGGCCTGCCCCTCTGCATGTCGATGCAAAGGGCTAACAGCCGCCTGTTGCGCAGGGGTTTGCAACGAGTGTGCCAGCGCTGGTTGAACACGAAAAACCCACGTCTGTAGAGCTAGATAGCTGGCAGGATGCGGATGTTATAAACCCGACCCTACGTGGCACCGACAGGCGTGCCCGCTAACGCTCTGTCTGAAACAAAACAATCACTTGCGCTCTCCGCCAGCGAGATAGGTAGAGTCTTCCCGCGCGCCGGCGTCACTCCGGTG
Source organism: Bradyrhizobium sp. 197 (assembly GCF_023073375.1). Classification (NCBI taxonomy): domain Bacteria; kingdom Pseudomonadati; phylum Pseudomonadota; class Alphaproteobacteria; order Hyphomicrobiales; family Nitrobacteraceae; genus Bradyrhizobium; species Bradyrhizobium sp. 197. Next base: position 31,096 of record NZ_JADPJJ010000087.1, read on the forward strand.
CGCAGCTTTGCTTGGCGCCCCATCGAGCGATCGCAAACACGATCGGCTCGAGAGAGTTCAGCGCACGTAGATGCGCCCATGGTGTTTGCGATCGATACTGAGCAAGTGATGTTGAGCGCTGCAGCACCTCTTCTGGATGACTAAGAGAACTCAGGTGTCAGCAGAAGGCGTTGTTTCACTTACAGGCGATCTTTCGCTTCGCTCGTCATTCCAGTTGATCTCTCGTGGAGACGCGCTCTAAGTGGCGACACCCGATCTCGTGGAGAGCATTGGGGCTGATCGATTCTCAACCCGCGATAGCCTTAAAGGCGCAAGCTCCTGGCCCTTGCTCAATCGGGGTAAAGAGGTCGGCGTTCTGCGTCATTCGGCAGCCCAGTTGCAGCTCGCTTCAGCATCTCGGGAAGGCACGCCCCGACGCAATTCGGCGCTTGGATCGCTCGCCCGTCGACTTTTTTCTAACGCCGCTTGCGGGAGCGTGACGCGGTGAGCCGACGCCGGCACGCGGCACCGAGTGCAGCGACAACGAGGCCTGTCTGATGATGAGCGCGAGGCGCTGCTCCCACTACAGACGGACACCACTAGAGCGGCTCCATCAGCGCGGGCTGCCCTCAAATTCGCGTTGAGCGTTCATCCTCCGTCAATGAAGCTTCGCATATTCTCCGTTCGGCAAATAGGGCCCGTGGATAGCCTACTTTTATCTACTTCCCGGCGCGAAATTGATGCTTTCCAGCCTTAGGGCAACGGCATGGGGCAAAACAAACCCGCCGGCTGGACGGCGGGGGCCTGAAGCGAGCATGATGGGTCCGAGATCTACGGAGCGGCTCGGCTGCTCATCGTCCGGCCGATGTTGCGGAGGTTGAGATTACACCGAGGGCGAGCCAGCGCTGCATTCCGGCGTCATCCTTCTACCAGCATGGATTGAAGCCGTTTCGCCGCTTAACCACGCTGATGCGTCCATCGCGTGCGCCATTCTTGGCATCGCGGAACCAGCGCTTCTTCTGTTCGCGCTTGCGCTCAGGGCTTTTGCTCGGTCGATTGGGGATGCATACCCCCCAATGCTCTCGCAGCGGCCTCGTTCTGGCAGAGTAGAATCCGGCGTCAGTCGCCACCAGCCGCGGCACGCCCCCTGGTAGGTGCGATGGCCGTGATCAACGGATCGCCATTGCGCCGCCGGACATAGAGTTAGTCGACAATCTTGCAGCTTGATCATTTTGCCGAACTCATTGGGCTTGCCGGCTTGTCCTTACGGATGATCTCGGGCCGGCGGCTCGAACACGCTGAGAACCTTATCTTCCACATGAGTGTCGCCGTGGAAGATGCGCGCCCAGGCTCTTGACGGATCACCCGCAGCACCAGCGGCAACATCCGATCGAGCTCCGCGCGGAGTCCCCTCCAGTGCGATCTGCTGCAGAATGTCCGTCGCTCTCTTCACTCCTTTGGATATTTCTGCGCTTGCGGAAATAAAGCGTAAGACACGAGTCACTTCCAAAAAACAGATTCTGGCCAATCTGTGAACTCCAATTCGAAGCTACGTAGGCCAGTAAGTTTGGTGGTGAATTTAAGGGTCTTCCCTGAAAGGGCTGCCAATGAGCCAGATGCGAACTTGAATACTGTCGTGCCGGAAGTTGCGACCGCAATGCCTTGCTCCCCTTCCATGCTAGAGAAGCCGGTCGCCTCGGAGAGTTGCCCAATTGCAACTCCCTCCAGCGCGCGGTGAAATTCCAGGGACGCTAGGTACGTTCCTTTATCAGCAGCCCACTCGCTGACCGACACTGCTGTAATCCCCGCGTCACGCGAGAGACCATCCGCGATCCGGCAGCCATATTGAACCGTGAGAATGACCCGCTCGTTCCGAACTCCGACCGGCTCTCGATCGGCGGCAGTGATCGTGCACGCGTACCGCCTTGTGTCCGCAACCGCGCTCGCGCTTAGCCCGAGCAGCTCGAGAGCGGAACATAATGCAAAAGCGATAGCGGCTCTTCTCATTCGGCTACACCTAGTCTGGAGTATCGTTCGCCTGCTCTGTACAACCTGACGCTACGGCCGATTCAAGCTTCTTCGATCGCTCTGTCGGATGAAAGCTACTCATGGTGACCGCGGTTTCGCAGAAACGGCGCAATCGGTGTCCCCCAGCCGTGGTCCTGGATGGCCGGCCCGAACGGTTTCATTATCGGCGCTCACCGTGCGCCGCGGGCCAGCACATCGGTGAAAAGGCTGAGGACCGACGCATTTCAGCTCGGCGGCGGCCATGATGGCGCGGCGGTCCGCGGCGACGGAGCCTACGTTTCTGACGCAGGCGCATGCGTTCTATGAGCCGACGCCATTTTGCGCGCCAATGACCTGCGGCTCCCGAATTTTGCTTGACAGTGTCAATGTAAAAGGAAACGTGGTCGCTAGGAGCCGTTCAAAGGCAGATTGCCGCTCAAGCAGGCGATCTTCGAGAACCTTACGCTCGAGATCACTCAGCTCGCTTTTAAGCCTTCTTCGACAGCGCCAAATGTCATTCCGCACGTGTCGGATCTCATTCAATCGATCGTCAATCGCAGCCATCACCGACGCCATATCTAACTTGAACCAGCCATGGACAACTGGTCAATCACGTCCTTCCCTCAGTAAGACGCGGATGAGATCTCACGACCTGGCCATCTGCGGACATGATGTAAAGATCTCCTACCAACATGTCCTCTTGTACGGAAGTCTTTCAACGCAAGAGCACGAAGTGACCATTGCTTCTGCAGAAGTTCAGCGATTCTTGCGACCAGCGCGCAGGATTTCAAAAGCTGCCACTCGGCCGTGAGTGGGTCGAAATGGTTATCTTATCCCAACCCACACGCGGCCCGATCAGGTGTCAGGCCGGCACTTCAGCTGGTCTCGAATGGGAATATCCGAGTAAATCGGACGGTCGTACCGTCAAACTCTAGTCTAGGTAACAGATTTGAGATGGGCAATTGCTCTGCCAGCGAACCCCAGGTGGGATTCAAGACAAGCCATGTTCAGGCTTCGGGGCTCGTCTGTTACAAACGAGCGCGATTTCGGAGGCGGCGCGCAAAGAGCCGACCCGAACTGAGTCGGCGAGCCTTCAGTCGGCAGGGCGAGGCGAAATCGTGAGCGATGCGCACCGCCGGGCGCCTCGGCTCAGTGTTTCGCCGTAGGCCAGCGTAGATCTTTGTACCGCCGTGCCACGTGTGGCCGGCAAGCCTGGCAATCGGATCTCATCACAAAACTTCCTGAGCGATGATGTCTAGCCGGGACTGGCGCTTGTCGCATCTGTGACACTGTATGTATTCATCAAAGCAAGACATCCGACGTTGTTCGGCAGCCCGGACTCGTTTTGTACCTAAATCAGCAGCTTGCATGTCAGATGCAAGACTGGCATGGGGGTTGCTATTGTCCAGCGACACCGTGAGCGCTGAGCGCGACCAGCGGTGCAACACGGATAGATCAACTTCGCTGGAGCGTATTGCCCACCCAATCGCTCAATGGAGAACCGATGCGGCCACCGGACAAATTATCCTTTTTCGGCACGCTTATTGTTGTCAGATCGGCCATCATTCCGAAGGTTGAGGCGCTAGTCTGATCTACCAAGGTCGTGATCTAAGCTCAAAGCGAATTCGCGAATCAAATAACGGCTTAAAGCCTCTTGGGCGAACGCCGGCAGCGAGCACCTCGAAATCGAATATTTGATGCAGCCTCGCTTCACAGGATCCGGTGCATGCTGCGCCGGCCCGTTGAGGGAACAGAGTGTGGCATCGCTTTCGACTGTTTCCTTCGTATCAATCAGAACTGATGAGGCGGGTGTATGAACAAATCGATCCGGGAGCTTCGGCTTGTGGCTGAAGCATCTGTTTTGGCGATTGGCCTGTTGATGTCGTCAGGAGCTAGCGCGGACGATGATCTGATGAGAACCGCCAGGCAGATCTTCCATCCGATCCCCTCAATCATTCCTGCGGTAAAGGACAATCCAGTCACGCATGAAAAGGTCGAGCTTGGCAAAATTCTGTTCTTCGATCCGCGGCTATCGGCAAGCGAGATCATTAGCTGCAATACGTGCCACAATCTCGGCAGCGGCGGAGTCGATGCCGGTCCGACCTCAGTCGGTCACGGCTGGAAGGTCGGCCTACGTCGGGCCCCAACCGTCTACAACGCGGTGTTCAATTCGGCGCAATTCTGGGACGGACGCGCCGCGGACCTCAAGGCGCAAGCAACTGGCCCTGTGCAGGCGAGTGCCGAAATGAATGCGACTCCGGATCATGTGCTCGACACCTTGAACTCAATGGCCAGTTATGTCGTCTTGTTCAAAAATGCTTTCCCGAACGAGGCGAGACCGGTCAGCTTTGAAAACTTTGCGAAGGCAATCGAGGCTTTTGAAGCCACTCTCATCACACCTGCGGCCCCGTTCGATCAGTATTTGGAGGGCAATACACATGCTCTCGATGATCAGCAGAAGTCAGGGTTGGCGCTGTTTATGGAGAAGGGATGCTCCTCTTGCCACAATGGAATCAATGTCGGTGGACAGGCCTACTTCCAGTTCGGCGTGATGAAGAAGCCGGACGCAACCCTGCTTCCGCAAGCCGATAAGGGCCGATTCGCGGTCACCAAGGCGGTCGGCGACGAATATGTCTTCCGCGCTGCGCCGTTGCGGAACGTTGCTTTGCGAGCCCCTTACTTCCATTCGGGCCAGGTTTGGAGCCTGAAGCAAGCTGTTGCCTTGATGAGTGAAATCCAGCTCGGCGCCAAGCTTAGCGATGGGGAAGAAAACGACATTGTCGCGTTCCTGAATTCGCTTACCGGGCGGCTACCTAAGATCGAGTATCCGATACTACCCACCCGGACGAACACGACGCCGAAGCCTTCAATAGACAGATAGGATTAACAGCACCGGCCTCATATCTTGCCGAATGATAGCAGATGCGACGCAAGAACCCGGCGTCCCGCAATGACGTTAAAATGAATGATCCCGTGCTGTCACTCATAACCAAGCGATCGGGTAGGAGGAAGCCTCGCGGCTTCCCCCTCCCACACCACCCTACGTACGGACCCGTAAACCGCGGTTAGTCAAGCCCGATTGAGATGGCGGTGCAGTCCAATGAGGAACGGCAGACCGAGGTGCACGAAAAAGGCGGCGCGATAAGCGTCGTTCATGTGGCTGGCCCCGGCATTCCACCAGGCCACGGCCGTTGAAGGCCGACTGCCATGCCCGCTCCGGATCGAGCCCACGTTGCATCAAGCGCTTGGCAGGTGTCCATGGTCGCTTCCACGGGCGCCAGAGGCCCGCCTTGGGGTCGGACGAATAGTCGCGGCCAGCGTTGCGGTGCCGGCTTGCGAACGCGTCCCTCAGCGCCATCCAAAGCCGGTGATCAAGAGAGCGCGCGATTCGCTGTCCACGCCGCGGATGCCCTTGGTCAGTAAGACGCGGTCCACGATGGGCCCGAGCAGCTTCTCTATTTTTTTGGCCGACCCTCTCCCACATCTCCGTTACGGCCGCCCAGTGAGCTTCCTGCTCCTCGTGACTCTCAGTGTCCGGCGTCCAGCCAGCCGACACCCGGCGCATGAACTATGGCGACACTCCGGGCGCGGCTCTCGCTGTCCGTCCAGACGCGATGGAGTTCGCCTGCCAAGGCCGTTGCCTGGCGGTGGGTCGGATGCACGGGAGCGTCATTGCGGACGGCCTGCCAAGCACCCTCTAGATAGGCCGCGGCGACTCCATGCGCGACTTCGCTTCGCTGGGCTCTGTGGGTGCGGAGGGAAAATCGAACGGCCTGAGCGCTCTCGCTAGGCGTCACAAAAACGAAATCATCACCGAGCGGAATAGCCAGCTCGATGCCCGCAGCCTTGGCGCGGACGTCCGCTGGAATGCGCCGCACGAATGAAGGAAAGCAAGACCCGTCCCGGCGCATCGGCCGAACAACCCTGAACAGCAATGTTACACCCCATTGTTACACAGTCGGGGCCAGCGCAACACTCTGAAAGAGCATAACTTCTCGAATTGCTGCACATCAAGAAGTTGATGGTGCCCAGGAAAGGACTCTGACCTCCAAGTCATCGACCGGACACCACTCCGGTCGAATCGCGCCAGTCACGGCGGTCCGCGCCATGCCTGGCGCACCAAAAAAAGCCCGGCCTCCTCCGGAGGCCAGGCGAAAGTCACGCAGGAACGACGCTGCTTTACGCATCGCACCAGCTTTCGTCGGCAGGGAGGACTTACCGCCGATCGATCTTCGGCGAGGGCATTCGCCGTCAAACAAGGAGAAACGGATATCACTCCGCGCGAAATCTGGAGCCGTTTGCCTTCCGCTCCTGTCGGAAACTTCACGACTTTTCCACCACTCGCCCGCTGTCCGGTTGGGATGGCAGTGCCTTGACCGAGATGGGATCCTGCGCCGGTTTGGCTGCCGTGCCCTGAAACACAAGCGGCAGTTTGCCGTCGCACAGCAGCATTGGCACGTCCCCAAAAACCAACAACGCTCGATTACCTCTCCCGAAGAGCGTGCCAGGGCCTGAATTTCGTATGACGTTCCGTAAGGACCGTAAAATAGATTGTTGTGATGAGACGCATCCACGCGATGGATAAATGAAAAAGTCGGGCTGTGCTTCGCGTCGAGCGTTAATGACGTCGCAATAGGACCTGATCGGACCTCGCCGGCATGCTGTCGGCCGTCGGGTCGAGAATCGAGCTTGTCGCCGGCTGTATGCGACCGCCTCCGCCGACGCCCGCCCGCATTCCGCGGCGCTGGGAACTTTGAAAGCTCCCAAGGACATCGTAAGCCCCCAAAGCGCGTGCATCTTGTTCACAAACGCGTTGGCGAAACGCTCCGGCCCATCATGGCTCGGCCCGCAACTCGCGTGCGGCGGCCACCATATTGACGAGCGCGGGACGCACCTCCTCCCACCTTCGCGTTTTCAGTCCGCAGTCGGGATTGATCCAGAGCTGCCGATCGGAAACTCGCTGCCGCGCCAACACAATCAGCTGCTTGATTTCCGCCGCTGCGGGAATGCACGGTGAATGAATGTCATAGACGCCGGGCCCGATCTCATTTGGATATTTGTAGCTCTTGAAGGCCTCGAGCAATTCCATCTTAGAACGCGACGTCTCGATTGAAATGACGTCGGCATCCATTGCTGCGATCGCATCGATGATTTCGTTGAACTCGGAATAACACATGTGAGTATGGATCTGAGTTCCGTCGGCGACCGGGGAGGAGCAAAGGCGGAAGCTGTCCACCGCCCAATCGAGATAGTTCTTCCACTGCGATTTGCGTAGCGGCAATCCCTCCCGCAACGCAGCCTCGTCGATCTGGATCATGGTCGCTCCAGCCGCCTCAAGGTCGATGACCTCATCTCGGATCGCGAGAGCGATCTGTCGGCATGTCTCGCGCCGCGAGATGTCGTCACGGACAAACGACCAGTTCAGGATCGTCACCGGTCCGGTCAGCATAGCCTTGACGGGTTTTTTGGTCAGAGACTGCGCATAGCGCCACCATTCAACGGTCATGGGCTTCGGCCGGGAGACATCTCCGAACAGGATAGGCGGACGAACGTACCGCGAGCCATAAGACTGAACCCAGCCATGCTTGGTGAAAGCGAAGCCCAACAGCTGCTCGGCAAAGTATTGAACCATGTCATTGCGCTCGAACTCACCGTGTACGAGCACGTCCAGGCCGATATCTTCCTGCCACTTCACGGTACGGGCTGTCTCCGCTTTCAGAAGCTGCTCGTACTGCGTGTCATTCAACGTTCCCCGCGCATGAGCCGCGCGCGCATTCCGGACATCGGCCGTTTGCGGGAAGGATCCGATGGTTGTCGTTGGAAACATCGGCAATGCGAACGAGACGCGCTGGACGTCGGCACGCTGGGTGAACGCGCTGCGACGGCGAAGCATGCTATCGTCGATCGCGGCGATTCGTCCGGCGACATTCGCATTGTGGATCTCGGGCGATGTTTCGCGGGTGACGGCTGCCTCCTCCGAAAGCGCAAGTTCATCGGCCACCTCGGCAGCATGGCCGGCCAGCGCTTTGCCCAATATCGAAAGTTCCTTGATCTTCTGAACTGAGAACGCCAGCCATGTCTTCAGATTGGGATCGAGATCGGTCTCTAGCTCAATGTCGATCGGAACATGAAGCAGCGAGCAGGAAGGAGCAATCTGAACACGGTGCCTGCCCAATTTTTGGACCATAGGAGCAAGTTGGTCGAGCAGCGCCGGAAGATTGGAGCGCCACACGTTCCGACCATCAACGACGCCTAGTGAGACCACGAGATCTCTACGGGTTGTGGCGACAATTGCGTCCAACTGGTCAGGTGCCCGAACCAGATCCACATGAAGCCCGGCAACGGGCAAGGCCAAGGTTGTTTCAAGATTGTCGCCGATAGCCCCGAAATATGTGGCCAGCATTATTTTAAGGGCCGGCACAACCTTTGCGAAATGAGCATAGGCCCAGCGGACAGCCGCCCGCGATGCTTCGTCGACGTCCATCACTAGGCATGGCTCGTCCAGCTGAACCCATTCAGCACCGCGCGAGGATAGTTCGCGGAGAACATCGACATAGACTGGGAGGAGCCGATCGAGCAGCGACAGCGGATTGAATGCGGGATTTGCGCTTTTGCCAAGCTTCAGGAAAGTGACTGGGCCAACTAGGACGGGGCGCGTTTGGTAGCCGAGGCTTTTTGCCTCCTCATATTCCTCGATCGGCTTTCGAGAGGAATACTTAAAGATCTGATCCCGGTGAAATTCCGGCACCATGTAGTGGTAGTTGGTATCGAACCACTTCGTCATTTCCTGAGCGGCTACGCCAGGCCCATGCTGAGCGTGACCACCGTCCTGAGCGCCACGCGCCATGGTGAAGTAGGTCTTGAGCGACACAGGACCTTCGGTCCAGCCGTAGACGTCGGGAATGGCGCCAACCATTAGGCTGGTATCGAGCACATGGTCGTAAAACGAGAAGTCATTCGAAGGAATGACGGTCGCACCGCGGGATTTCTGCCGTGCCCAATTAGCGGCACGAAGTCCACTCCCCGCCTCGAGGAGCTCGGCTTCGCTGGAGTTTCCCGCCCAGTAGCTCTCGAGCGCGACTTTGAGTTCGCGTCGTGGGCCGATGCGTGACGTCCCCAGTGTGGCAACGGGAAGCGAAAGAAAAGACATAGCTCAGACCCCATGATTGGGGCAAAGGCCATGGCGGACGCATGCAGCGAATATCGCGTGAGCGACAGCTGCTTGGCGCACACCGGGACACCCCGCCCGTGGACGATATATTGTCGAGGCAGGTCTCCTGGCTCGCGGGTCGTCGCTGCTGTCCGGCCTTCCCGAAGCCGCATGGCTTCAGTGACTTCGTTGGACAGCGGCTCGCCGCTTACAGTTGCGGGGGCAGCGCCGGCATTGCACCGGCTTCCCTCTTAGCTCCGGATCAAACGAATCCGAAGACCACGACGGCTGGCATTAGGCGCACGAGGATCGATCCGTCAACCTACTAAGTGTCGCCGCGATATTGCCCAAGCGATTGCGAGCTGTACCAGCTAGGGCACAACGGTCTTACTCCCGGCCTGGTAAAAACGCCTAGATCTGTGGAGCCTCCGCTTGTGAATGCGTCCGTCTGCTCGCGTTGGCTCATCCGAGTACGCCAAGCGGGTGTTGATCCTGTTACGACCCTAGCTCCATGCACTCGTGCATCGTGACCGTGGGCAAGCGGATGCCCAGCTTCTCGTACGTCTTCAGGATCTCCGGACCGATCTCGTCGCGCGTGGAGACCGTCTCTTCGGCTTCGAAGCGACGTAGCTTTAGATATCCTGCAAGCTGATCTTGGGATATTCGACGCCCGTCCACCTCGCCTCGGCTCGTCAGCCAACGACGATAAGCCTCAACGCGACGACCTGGAGCATCGAGGCGGCCTTGTCATTATTCGAGACAAATTTGACGGTCTCCTCTGACAGAGCCCTTCGAGGGTTTCTCGGAGTCGATCAGCGCCTTAAGCTCATAACGATGTTGATCGACCTCGATGCGCCGCACGCGGAAGGCGGCCTCCACAAGCTTGACATCTACTCCTTCGTGCGCGAAATCGAGCGGTGAAGCCTTCTGGACGCGGGCTGCTTATGTTGTCTTAGACGGGACACAGGTGTCAGACACCGGACAGACCACAGCGCATTGCGGCGTGTCGGAATGGCCCTCGCACTCCGTACACTTTTTTGCATCGATAACGTAAATGTCGCGCTTGAGGCTGATCGCCGCGTTGGGACACTCGAACTCACATGCCCCACAAACGGTACATTGCGAAGCGACGATCTTGTAAGCCATGCCTTCCGACTCCTTAGGCGAGCGATGCCATTGGCGATCCCTTTCAAATGCCGTGCCAAGGACAGGCGCGCTCAATGATGGGCAACTTGCCCAATGGTGCTGTGCGGGGTCTGAGACCATGTTGCATCTGCGACAGCATGGGCCGCTTCAATATCAAGCCGTGCGAGCCCTCGGGCCCCTACTCCGATAGCCAGTCGCGACTCGACTGCTGCGAGCTTCCGTCGGTTTGTCTGGCATGGCAACGCGGGGCCAAGCGACGCTCGACGATTCCCGAAACCGGCGGCGCGAGTAGAAGCCGCGAGCCGACGCACGTCTACGCCGGATGTCGGCAAACCTCCGGTCACACGCCCTGACCGGAGATTTTGTCCAAGCCGCGCTCACGCCTGCAACGTTAACTCCGCGGATTGACTCGCTGGAGGCTTGCTACAATAACCTTCGGCATCGCTTCGGAGGGAAATGAAGCTCGGCCGGGAGAAGCGATACTGGGTTTGCAAAGTGGCCGATTTAATTGCTGTCAACCGCATGCCTGGTGCCGAGTAGGCATGGCCGCGCGGGCCAGCGCTGGTACGCTTTGCCTGGCTGTGCTCAGTCACTCCTCATGCAACTATTTTGGACGAAGTGGAACAGGGCTGAAAGATGACTGTGCAAATTGCTTCAGCGGCATGGCCTTTCCGAACAGATGGCCCTGCGCAAGGTTGAAGCCGAGTTCGGTCACAGCGATCAGGTCGGCGTGGCTCTCCACGCCTGCGGCGACGGTGCGCACACTGTACTCTTTGGCTAGATCGACGATATGGCGGCACACCGTTCGCTTCAGGGGCCCATTTCCGCAACCGGCGACGTACTGCCGGTCCACTTTTAATTTCATGAACGGGAATTTTTCGAGCCCCATCAGCTGCGGCCAATTGGCGCCGATATTGTCGATTGCAAGGCCAATGTTGTGAAAGCGAACCTCACGCGCGACCTCGATCAGGAGATCTAGGTTCTGGATCGCTTCCTCGCTCTCGATTTCGATCGTCAAGCCGCCGAAAGCGGGGTGCGACGGCATGCGCTGACAGAGATCGCGTACCGCCTGCGGGTCAATCAGGAATGCTGCCGGGAGATTGATGGAGAGATCGGTCGAAGTTTGCTGCTCCAGAAGATACTTCCAATCCTTGATCGCGCGGTCGATCACGAACTGCGACAAGTCCCTAAAATGCGGATCGTGAGCCTCCGGGATGAAATACGCTGGTGGAACAACGCCCCAGGTCGGATGCCGCATTCGCACAAGCGCCTCGGCGCCGCGGCGGCTGAGGGTACACGGGTCAAAGTTCGGCTCATACCAGAGCTCAAGCCAGCCAGCGTGTAAGGCTTCTCCGACATGGACTGCGGGACGGGGCGCCGGCTCTCTGGGCAAGAGCATGGCGACCCGATCGCGCAGCGTCTCGGCTGCAAACGGCGTCCTCAGCGGCGGCAGCATATCAAGTCCATATTCGCCCCCGACCTGCTGCACTGCCGTCATGACGATCGACTCGCGGGCGCCGAACGCCAGCACTCTGCCTGCAAATTCTTCGCGTACGAGTATCTCGAGCAATCGTCCAGGCTCGATGCGATCCGAGCCAATGCCGAGCAGGATCAGATCAGGGAAGTCCGTACAGAGTACGCGCGGCAGCTCGTCAGCAGTCCCGCATTCGCTGATCACAAACCCCATATCCTCTAGCACATCGCGTAGAAAGGCGCGCAGATGCCGCTTGCCCACGGCCACGCACGCTCGCGGCCGCACCTTACGCTGGCCGAAGATTACAGGTTTCCCTCCGACCAGTTCGGCCTGCCCATGCTCCATCGCAACCACTCCCCTTCCGTGAAGGTCCCTTAAACGAGGAGCGAAGGTCCAAACAAGCAGTGCTTGCCATTATCTTTCGATTCTTCGAGGTAAGCTTAAGATAGTGCATTAGCGTGCAAAATCTTTTCGCGATGTTGTTCAGACGATTTTGTCGGGCGCACGCGTATGATACCTGTCCCGGCTCGCGCAACTTTGTACGAGTGACGCACACGAGTGTGGGGAATCTCACCTTCGGACGCACCGAGCTGATGCGCCCTATGCCACGGCGATGATCATGCTGCAAGATGTACTGAATCGACTCTCGTGAGTGATGATCAGCAATCACTCCTACGAAATGTTTGATCGGCATGGCCGGCCTGCCCACGCGCGAATGTGCCGTCTCGTGGATTCCCTATCTAGTCGAAGGAGATCCAACTGAGTTCGCAGCGGGTCAAGCCGCGGTCGATTCTGAGAACGGCAACAGCTTGCACTTACCTCACCTCTGTTGGTTATAGCGAGTGCGGACGTCCTATTCCCTATCGAGCTTGATAGTTTCTCTCAGTTGCGTTCTCTGTATCCTTCTGAACATGGATATCCTCAAGAGGGACTGGAGGGACTAACGTGACGGGTGTTCGTGTTGGCGCTGAAGCGCAAGGCTTGCCCCACGGGGGCACGGCTTTGCGCAAAGGCGTGCCAGGAGATGAGAACGCGATCGTAGAAGCCGTCGGAAAGCTACTTTCTGAATTAGGTGGTCTCGGACCAGAGTTCAGCCTTGAAGGCGCAAAGCAGACTGCTTTGCGCCTGATTCAGGATCCCGAAGAGGGCTTCATTTTTGTCATCGAGGAACAAGCCACCGGGCAGATTGTAGGGATCGCTGCCATCTCCGCCGTACTGGCCGTGAGAGCAGCTGGAGCGTACGGCGTGCTTCAGGAGCTATGGATTTCTCGGGACTTCCGAAGCTCTGACCGCGGTGGGCATCTCGAGGCGGTACGTTCGGAGGCGAAGCGCCGAGGCTGGCAGATGATTGAGGTTGCGTTGCCCCCTGATGGCTATCCGGCCTTAGAACGGGTACGCCGTTTCTACGAGGAGAGGGGATATCGGGTTGGAGGATTGCGCGCGCGCAAGAGGCTATGACAGTACTGCGACCTCTGCTCCACACTTAAAAGCGCTCCTGGTCCTGTCACTAAAGACTTTCAAGGCAGAAAATCCTGCTGCTTGTTGCTCTCAAAACGAACGCTCCAACGCGTGCGTCGCGGCCGAGGACAATCGAGAACCTCGGCGCTGATGCGGTGCTTACTCCCACTGCGAGCGGGTTACCTCTTCGACTTTTTTGGCGGGTATCAACCATCAAATCGTTCTTCATGGTGCGGAGCGATACGATGGTCTTCTCAAGGCTCGTGGACCGCGAGCGGAAACCTGCCCGGCTAGAAGGCGCGGAGCCAGGTCGGCGGCGGCCCGTTGCGGGCGAAGCCCGACCCAGCCTTACAAACGATAGCCGAGTCGTTCTTTCGTGCTTCCCACACAATGCCGCCAGTTTGGGATCACCGCACACAAATGCGATCCATTCGTCGCCAAGTCCAATGCCTCGGCAACTGGCAAGCCAATCATCTATGGGGCTTCTTCCTGCAACTTGATTCGGTGGACCGTCGCGTAAAGGGATTCGGTACCACGCTGTCGCTCCTGCTGGCGAACGTTCAAGGAAGGTGACGAAATCAGCCATCAACACTGATTCGGTAGAGGATTCTGTAATGAGCAATGTGCCGTTTGCCGCCTCCAATACGAGGTTCGTGCAGGTCGCCCCAGCGCAGGACTTGATGCGGGCGATCGTTTCGCCGTTCGGCGCCATGACGAAGACGTGGCCGAGGGAGGCGAGCGCGACAAAGAGCCGCCCGTTTTGATCCATCGTCAGCCCGTCAGGACCGCTGGTCCCGAAGGACAAGCTGAACCGTCCCACCTTCGCAGCCCCGCCGTCACGCATCAGCGGCACGCGCCTGCTGCTGTTGTCGCGCGTCATTGCAACGAACAACACGGCCTCGTCGGCGCTGAGCACCAGCCCGCTCGGGCTTGGCCAGTTCGAAATCAGGCAATCGAGCCGGCCGGCAGGACACAGTCGGACACCCAGCCGGTCGGATCGTGCACTCCAGTTCGCCCCTGATCGGTGAAATAGATGTCGCCGTTAGTCGCGGTATGCAGGTCGTTGCAGCCTCTGAAGGACTCGCAATTGCGGTTGCCCCAGAAGCGGGCTGATAGTATCCCGCTGCGGATCGAGCTCCATGAGGCCGTTCATGTAGTCGGCCACCAGCCCCCGGCCATCAGGTGCGATCTTCAGACCAATCGGCCAGCCGTCATATTCGATTATCAGAGACCAGATCCCGTCGCGCGAAATCCGGAAAATGCGGCCGAAGGGGATATCGACGACGTAGAGATCCCCGGACTTGTCGAACGACGGCCCCTCGATGAAACAATCCACCGATGGCCTCCGCGGTTGGCATCCGGCCCATTTCGAGGAAACACCACGGCGACGAAATTCCGCGGCATCGACGAGAACACGCGGGTCTCAGCCAGCTGAGGCGGCTTGTCGAGATACATCATGACGGGCCTCCCAGCGTGCGGCGCGGCTGTCCCTCATATTTGTAGCCAAACTGCTTGGGCATCGGTCCCTTGTTACGATCCTTGCGCCTGGTCTGTTCCCAGGCGTGGGCCAGGATTCCGACCGCTCGCGACAGGCAGAAGACGCCGCGCGCCAGCGGTGGCGCGAATCCGAGCTCGCCGTAAATGACCGCGGTCGCGCCATCAATGTTCATTGGGATGAGTTTGCCCTTGCGCTGCTGCATCACCCGCTCGATCGCGCGGGCGGCCTTGGCATAGTCGCCGCTGACACTGCCCTCAGCACTTGCGTCATCCACCAGCGCCAATAGCGGTGCGGCGCGGGGGTCGACCGAATGAAACCGGTGGCCGAAGCCGGGCAGATATTTGCCGCACCTTGCAGTGAAATGGTCAATTGCGGCGGCCGCGGCCTCGCCGATCTCTAGGCCATCGCGCCTCCGCAGCACATCTTCGTAGAGTTCGACCGCCTGCTCCCCTGCTCCGCCGTGCACCTCATCGAGTGTATTGATGGCGGACGCCATCGCACCATTCAGGGGCAGCCCACAGCTCACCGCCATCTGCGCAATTGCGATGGAGGGCGCGTGCGGACCGTGGTCAACGGACGCGACCAGCGCAGCTTGCAGCAGCCGCTCCTGCGCTGGCGTCGGCAGATCGCCGCGCAACATCAGCCAGATCATGGCGGGAAAGGAAATCCGGCCGATCAAATCTTCGATTGGATAACCCCGATAGGCGATGCGACCGGGCGCGATGTCGCAGATGGAGGTTCGCCACCAACGGGCCGCTTGCTGCCGCAATTCTTCTTCGCTCATTTGCGGTTCCGCCCCTTCAACCCTGCCATTGCCGATCGCCGCAAGCCGTCGAATATCATGATATTGGTCCGTCCGCGGCTACGCGGACGGGCAGGAAATCAGCCGCCCGTTGCTTTGGCGTCCCGACGGCCCGGGTTGAGACCAGCTGCTCGACCTCCGCATACGAATAGCCGAGCCGCTGCAGCCATCGCTCGGTGTCTGCTCCGAGCGTCGCAGGTGGTGAAGGCACCGAAAACTCCTCATCCAGCCGGAAGCCCGGCCGCATGATTCGTAACGGCTGCGCACCATCTTGTTCTGGGGCCAAAGTCTCGACGAATCCGCGCTCTAGGAGCTGTGGCTGCTGCAAGATTTGGGAGACCGTCAGCACGCAGCCTGCGGGGACTCCAGCCAGATTCATTTGGGCCTCCCATTCTTCAGCGGGCTTGCAACTCAACGCCTGGTTCAACTCCGTGTTCAGCGCTGCGCGATGGACCTTGCGCATCTCGCGCTCAGCAAAGCGTGGATCCGTCTTCAGGTTCGGTCGGCCAATCAGGTCGCATAGGGCTTGGTACTGCTTCTGCTCGTTGGCGGAAATGTTCAGCGGGCCTGTTGCGGTGCGGAACGTGCCGGAGGGAGCCGCGGTGAAGTTCTCGTTGCCGATGGGCTGCGGTTCCACACCAGCGTTCAGGTGGTTGGAGACGACCCATCCCATCGCTGCAACGGTGGCTTCGAGCAGGGACACGTCAATGAACCGACCGCGGCCGCTATGCCGCTGTTCGACCAGAGCCGCGGCGATGGCAAAGGCAGCAGTGAGTCCCGCAATCGTGTCCGAGATTGGAAAGCCGGTGCGCAGGGGAGCCGAGGCCGTATCGCCAGTGACGCTCATGGCACCAGACAGACCCTGAACGATCTGGTCATAGGCCGGACGGGCGGACCATGGCCCGCTCTGCCCAAAGCCGGAGATCGCGCAGTAGACGAGACGCGGGTTGTGCCTGCTGAGCACATTAAAGCCTAGGCTAAGCCGTTCCATCACCTTCGGCCGGAAGCTTTCGAGCACCACATCGGCTTCCTTGACGAGTCGCAAGAATACCTCGCGGCCCGATTCCGACTTCAAGTCCAGCGCCACGGATTGCTTGCCGGCGTTCACCGCGACAAAAGAGAGGCCCTGCAAGCGCTCTGCCCTTTGCGGATCGGCGCCGAGGCGCCGCGCGAGGTCGCCGCCGTTCGGATTTTCGACTTTGATGACCTCCGCGCCAAGACGCGCGAGATGATAACCGCAGAACGGACCGGCCAACACGTTCGACAGGTCCAGGACGCGGATGCCGGTGAGCGGCAGAGACATCTGAAGACGCCTTCCTTTAGGTGATCCGATGGTGAGGGCTTGGCCGGCTGGCAGCTATTTCAGTTGTTGTGCGGCGCGTTCCGCAAAACGATTGGTGAAGGTTTTGTTCAAGTCGATCTTTGCGGCAGCAATTTTTGGATCAAAGTCGCTTAGGACGGCCAGCGGGACCTTGGCCGCCTCGATGTCCATCTGTCCGGTTGGCGAGAAGAGCGCTTTCGATGCGTTCATGATTTCGATATTCACCTCGCGATTGTCAGTCTTGTAACCAGGAGGAATCGTATCGACGAGCTGCTCCGTCGGCGTTGCGTTGATCCAGCGGTGAGTTTTGAGCAAGGCGTTGACCAGGCGCTGGACCGTTTCGGGATTTTTGTCGATGAAAGTCTGCTGAAGGTAGAGACACGCGGTCGGATAGGACCCGCCGAAGGCCTGCTTTGAGCCTTCGATCGTGCGCGCATCGAACAGCGCTGTCGCGTTCTTTTTGCGCGCGAGAAGCGTCGCGATGGGATCGAAATAGACCAGGGCATCGACGTTCATGGCCTCAAGCGCCACCATGCCCGGTGCGCCGCTGCCGACGGCAATGATGTTGACATCGCGTGAACCCAATCCTGACTTCTTGATGTAGTAGCGCGCCATACTCTCCGTCGATGACCCCGGCGCCGTGATCCCGAGCCTGAGCCCCTTCAGGTCGGCGCCGGATCTGACCTTGTCGGCGAGGTCGCTGCGGACACCGAGCAGGACGCCGGGAATGTCATTCAGCAGGAACACGCAGGAAATTTGCTTACCCAGCACCTGCATCTGAATGGTATGATCGTAAAAGCCGATAGTCCCGTCGACAGAGCCGCCGATCAGGGACTGCAGAGCCTTTGAGCCACCGGCCTGGAAGTTCTCGACGGTAACGTCAAGGCCTTCTTCCTTAAAGGAGCCAAGCTTCACTCCAAGTTCGACAGGCATATAGTTGAGGATTTGTGACCCCACCGCGATCTTCAATTTTGTTTTCTCGGGCTCGGTGGCATGCGCCAAAATGACCGAGAATGCGGCCAGCGCCACCACCGGCATCAATCTTATGGAAACGTGCATGCGAACCTCCATAATTGAGGGGAGAGCGTACGATCAGCTTTCGTGCGCAGGCGCCGGCCGCCAGACCAGGAGCCGCTTTTCCGCGCAGTCGACAATGGCATCGAGGACAACGACGAAGGCGGAGAGAACGATAATTCCTGCGAACACTCCGGTCGCATCGAGGACGCCTTCGGCCTGCGCAATTAAGTGCCCCAATCCTGCGGACGAGCCGAGATATTCCGCGACCACGGCTCCCATCACAGCCATGCCGACGGACACCCGCAGGCTCGACAAAATCCAGGTCGTGGCGGACGGCAGGTAGACGTGCCGTAGCAGGGACGACTTCGATGCACGCAGCAGGCGGGCATTCGCCAGCACGACCGGATTGACCTCGCGGACGCCCTGGAACGTATTGAAGAATGCGACGAATAGAACCAGCGTGACGCCGAGCGCAACCTTGGAGGTGAGGCCCAATCCGAACCAGATGACGAAAATGGGTCCAAGCAAGATCCGCGGGATGGCGTTGAACATCTTGATAAAGGGCTGAACGACTTCGGCAGCAAATGGGCTTAAGCCCAGCCAGATCCCAAGCGCTGTGCCGATCCCGATGCCAGCCAGGAACGACAGGACCGTCTCCAGCAATGTTATGCCAATATCGCCCCAAAAGTCCGCCGTCGACATCCACTCCCCGATCCTTACGACAAGTGTCGACGGTGCCGGAAAGAAGAAGGGATCGATCAGTCCGGCCCAGACGCCCAATTCCCAGATCAGGATCATGCCAAGCAGGATGGCGAACTGCGTGAGAGCGACCCTACCCCTGCGTGACATAGCTTTTCTCCACTTCGGCGCCGAGCAGCGACCAAATTTCACGATAGAGCGCGACGAATTCGTCGGTGGTCTGCAGCGCAGAAACATCGCGCGGACGAGGGAGCGTGATCCTGACGTCGGCAACCATGCGGCTGGCGGGACCGGCAGACATCACAACGACGCGGTCCGCCAGCGTGATCGCCTCATCGAGATCATGGGTGATGAAGATGAGCGAGCGCCGGTCCGCCTGCCAGAGGTCGAGCAGGATGCGGTGCATGAGTCGGCGTGTGTGAACGTCCAGCGCGGAGAACGGCTCATCCATGAGAACGATTTTGGGCTCCATGATGAGGGTTTGTGCCATCGCAACGCGCTTGCGTTGGCCGCCGGACAATTGATGCAGATAGCGCTCCTCGAATCCCTTCAATCCGACCTTGGCGAGCCAGGGCCGTGCCTGCTCGCGCGCTTTCGCGACCGACCTGCCCTGAAAGACGAGCCCGAGGCCGACATTGTCCTGGGCGGTCTTCCAGGGCAGCAGCCCTTCCTGTTGAAGCATGTAGCCGGACTGACCGTTCAGGCCCGTAAGAGACTTGCCGAAAATGCGAACGTCGCCGGCGGCGGGCTTCAGCAGTCCGGTGACAGTGTTGAGAATGGTCGATTTTCCGCAGCCGGTCGGCCCCACCACTGCAACGAATTCCGTCTCGGCCACCTGGAGGTTCATGCTTTTGACTGCCGTGAAGTCGCCGAAGCGAATCATGACGTCGTGCAAGTCCACGGCAAGTCCCGGCCGCCCCATTGTTTCGCTCCATAGAACTTGTTCTGAAACCTGGAACCGAGTAGCTCGCGTTCTCACGAGGAGTCAATCGTATTCTGGCGTGCAGGATTGTGCTCGCGCTAACTTGGGTGGACTCATGGCGTCATTTTGACTATTGGTTCTGCAGAGCAGAACCAGAGGTAGCGATGGTAAGAACAGGGGTTGATGCGGTCGGGCGGGCACTGGCAATCCTTAAGGCATTCGACCCGGAGCGCGCCGCGATGACGCTGACGGAGATTGCGAATGCGACTGACCTCTACAAGAGCACAGTCCTTCGCCTTGCCGCATCTCTGGAGGCGGATGGCTTCCTGGTGCGGGGTACGAACCGGCTATTTCGACCCGGACCGGAGCTATGGCGCCTTGGGGCGCTCTATCAGCGCGGGCTCGACCTTGGTGACCTGATCAGACCCTCGCTCCATCGTCTGGTCGAGGCTACCGGAGAGACCGCATCCTTCTACATCGCGGAGGGCGACGAGCGCATCTGCCTTTATCGCGTCAATTCTCCGCGTTCGGTCCGGCATCACCTCGAAGAGGGTCACCGACTGCCGATTGACCGCGGCGCTGCCGGCCGTGTTCTTACCGCCTACCGCGATTCTGCATCAACTGATGGAAAGAAGGTCAGAGATCGTGGCTTCTACGTCTCGATCGGCGAGCGGGATCGTGAGGTCGCGGCCGCAGCTGTGCCTGTGATCGACGTTCATGGCCAATTGCGCGGCGCTCTCTCGGTCTCCGCCATTCGGAGTCGGTTTGATGCAGATGCTCGGAAGGCTGCGATTCTAGTTCTGAAGTCGGAGGCTAAAGCGCTGATCGGTCTGCTGCCCGCAAGCGAGCGCTGAACTACAATGGCAGCGTTCCGTTCATGACGCACAGCTCAGCGGGTGCCGCCAGGGCCTCTCCTAAGCGCAGCGTGCATTTTTCACATTGTTGAGGAGCATCGGGGCGCGAATCGGCGAGGCGTTCTTTTGCAACAAGAATTTGGTGGTGGAAGGAATGCCCTGACAACGACAGAGCGTCGTGCAGTGGTGACGCCCCTGAAGCCGTTCCTGGAGCCGTCCAAGTGATCCCGCCGCAGATCATCCTCGAGCTCGACGCCACCCACCTGTACACGGGCATCAGGAGGGAGGCTTCTTCAAAGGCTACGCTGCTGGATATATGTGCTGGTGTTCTGGAGCCGGCATCTGCTGAGGGCCAAGCTGCGGCGCGCTGACATCGATGCAAGCGCGGCCAGAACGTTGCGCAGATTGTGCGGCCGTTCGACCCATTTGGCCACCATCTTCGGCGTGGTGTTGAACTGGCGCGCGGCGGCGTGCATTGCTCAGTGCCGTTTCCACACACCGCACCATGGCCTCTCGACCTTTCGGCGCTCCTTGAGAGCTTCTGGCAGGCTCGACATCCGCCTGATACGCCGCCTATCTCAGTCCGTCATCACCCAGCTTATTCAGAGATCGAAGTGATCGATGATGATCTCGGTCGTTCAGCCGCCGGCGGCTTACACACGCCGGCTTCGAGCGAATGGTAGCGGAGGTTTGCCTTGGTAGGGTTGGTGCGGTTTGCGCCCGCGACGTCTCGCGCTTCGCTCGCAACAGTCGGGATTGGCAGCAACTCATCGAGATGTGCCGCGTGGCCGATACCGGTTCTGGTCGATCAGGAGACCATCTAAGCGCTGAGGCATGGCAACGACCGCCTGCTGCTCGGGGTAAGGGGCAGCCTCAACGAGTACGAACCGGATCTGTTGCGCCAGCGCTCGCTCTCGGCACGCTGTGAGAAGGCGCTCCGGGACGAGTTGGTTATGGCAGCGCCCGTCGGCTTCATGAAGCCCGGCGACCGTTATGAGAAAGACCCGGATCGGCGCGTCCAGGATCAAGATGGTGTTCGACCAGGTCGAGGAACTGGGCGGATCGCGACAGGCGCGTTGCTGGCGCCACGGGTCCAATCTCGATCCCGGTGAAGCAGACCAGCGGCGATACGGCCCGGCGGCGACCACACTACTCCGCCATCGGCAGGCTTAAACACCGGGATATGGTAGTTCGAGCGCATTGATGTGACGCGCTCGGGGTACGCGATTGCCGTTGCCGGTCTTGAGGCCATTGCGATTGAGGGGGCGGCAATGAGATCGTCGCTGGCGATCAGCACCAGTCGGCGCGCGGTTGGATGGTGTCGGCGGAGAGCATCACGCAACTGATGCCGCCGTTCTTTAGCTCTCTTGCCGGCCGCGGTTGCAGCGGCGATCGCCCCGGGGACCGACGACACCAAGCGGCGCTTCCTCGATCACCGCGCCGAACGATGCGGAGTTGCATGCCCTACACCGGCGTATTGAGGGGCGATGGGACAACTGTTCGAAGCGCGACGCCCTGTCGGACGATAGCAGCGCAGACTGTCAGTCTTGAGACAAATGTCATCAACTTGACGCTACACACCTCACGGAGTGCCTGCAGAGCTTCGAACTCTCTTCGGCACGAGGTTTGCTTTACTCAGTCATCATCATCACCACGCAGTGCGATGGTCTTCGGGACGGGCTCGGCGCATCGCCGTTAGCGTCTGGTCCGCCCCGACGTTTTGCTGCGGCGATAACTTAAGGGCGCTCGGTTGTCGACCGAGAAAATGCAGGGAAGGAAGTATTGGTGCGATCTGGAGTTTTTCTTTCGGGAGCCACAACAATTGCGCTCATCGCAACCGGTGCAGCCAATGCGGCGGACCTTGAGCCAGAAGTGAAACTGCCACCAGCAGTGTGGAGCTGGTCCGGAGGCTATATTGGCGGGCACGTCGGCGGTGGGTACGGCCGAACCTCCTTCGGTAATCCCTACGGTCCGTCAATCTATGGCGGCGTCGTCGATACCCCAGTGTTCCTCGCAGGAGGCCAGATCGGCTACAATTGGCAGAAGAACGGCTGGGTCTTTGGCGTCGAACTAGATGCCAGCGGCGCTGTCTCCGATGGCACAAATACTTGTCTGGCCGCCTCCGGCTTTGTTGTGAGCGCAAACTGCACGGCTGGTCCAAACCTCTTTACCACCGGGACCGGTCGCGTCGGTTACGTGTTGGACGCTCTCGGCCATACGCTGGCCTATCTCAAGGGAGGCGTGGCTTGGCAATACAATCAGGGCAACGTCCTCAATAACTACGAATTCAATGACCTCGGGCTACAGAAGAAAACTCATTTCGACTATGGTCAGGTCGGTGGCGTCATCGGGCTGGGCGTCGAACAAGCGCTTACGCCTGCATGGTCGGTCAACGTAGAGTATGACTATCTGCATTTCGGTGGGCCAAGCGTCGCAACGCCTCCGACGGTGCAGCTTCCGCCGTTCGCAATTCTTCCGGCGAACACAACGAGCCTGTCCAGCAGCTATCACATCGGAAAGATCGGGTTGAACTACCATTTTGGCGCCGCCCCATGGGCGGCGCAATGGGCCGATGCGCCGCTGTATGCGAAAGCACCTGCCGGCGCGCCGCCGATTGCTTACACGGCCGGTTGGTCGTTCGAAGGCGGATCGCGGCTCTGGCTCAGCCGGGGACGATTCCAATGGGACGCCAGCGCTGTTCCCCATGGGATCGCTACTGGAGATCCTAACATTCTTGTATCAAGGCTCACCTACCATGGCCTCGACGGACTTTCCGGGGAATTATTTGGCCGTCTTGACAGCCCGTGGGGAGTGTTCCTGAAGAGCAACGTCGGCATCGGGCGCTTCGATAAAGGAAAGATGAACGATGAAGATTGGAGCCTCCCGAGCAGGGTCTCTTATAGCAACACGATATCGGGCCAGGCAAACGGAAGGTTCACCTATTATACGGTCGACGCGGGTTACGATTTTTTGCGCGGCGCCAACTACAAGCTAGGCGGATTTATCGGCTGGGCCTATTACGCTCAGAACTCCGACACGATGGGATGCATGCAGATTGCCAACCCCATGACACTATGCCCGGCGTCGGCTGATCAAATCATTGGCAGCCAGGATACGCAGTGGAATGCACCTCGCGTCGGCCTGAGCGCCGAAACCATGCTTACCGAGCGTTGGCGTTTAAGCACGGATGTCGCTTACCTGCCTTGGACCGATTTCGCTGGTCGCGACCACCATCTCTTGCGCCCGGGGACGACCTTCGTTGATCAACGCGGCAACGGAGGCGGGGGTGTACAGGTTGAAGGCGTGTTGTCCTACTTCATTACCGATAATCTCAGCATCGGCGTCGGCGGGCGCTATTGGGCAATGTGGAGCGAAAAGGACAGCGAAACGACGTGCACAGGCTGTTATCGGGGAACCACTGCGACTCAGTTTTCAAAGTTCAGCATGGAGCGCTGGGGTACGTTCTTTCAGGCCTCTTACAAGGTCAATTGAAAAGGCCCCACCTTAGTCAAGCTCCAGACACCAGCCCTGCTGGACGAGCATCCTGAAGCCGTACGCGTTTCCCTGGCAGAAGTACCTTGAACCGTCCTAGGCGTTTTCGAAGCTGGAAGTCATTACCGGCGTGGCCCGCCCGGATTTACGTTGGATTCCGCCGCCAAATAATAGTGAGATACTGTCGAGCAGCTGATGGAAACGTGGAAGCGGCGCCAGGCTGAAATCGGTAACTTCAACAAGCTCCGCATTTGCCTTTGTAGGACGATTCGCGAAGTGTGACGGGTGAAAACAAGGTTCAATTCTGATCGACGGGCGGTTCGTAAGACGCACGCACTCATTCACTAGGGTCTGTTGGGATTCAGGATTCTCATCGGGGCTTGGTTGTGATTCAAGCTTGGGATGGACCGATTCGTTTTGACTGACGCCCAATGGGCGAAGAT
>NZ_JADPJJ010000068.1:0-54267 GCF_023073375.1 Bradyrhizobium sp. 197
CGAGAACTTCTTCGGCAAGCTCAAGGAATTCAAGCGCATCGCAATGCGCGCCGACAAGACCGACCAGAGCTTCACTTCAATGATCTATCTGGCCGCGGCCGCGATAAACTCCAGATGAATCCCAACAGACCCTAGGCTGTCATCGCACCAGGATCGAAGAAACTTCTCGAAGTCTCGCTCAGGCTCGCTCATGGAGAATTTCCACTGATCGGCTTGGCCTTGGTTTTGCGATAGTAGATCCGCTCGCCGCCTTTTTTGTTGCGTCTGATCACTAGTTCGCTGATCCTGCCTGCCAACGGAACTACCTGCGCGGGCGCGATTGGAAGCGGCGCTGGTGGATTGTCGGTCGCGCGGATGCCTCGCTGGACGAGGGTATTGTGAACTTGAAGACGAACGGCGTTCAGAGCCAAATGTACATGGCCGCATACACCGCAGGTCATTGTCAGGTTGGCATTGCGGCGCCAAACCCTAGGTAAGAGGGCTTGCTCTCCGCATTTGGGGCAAGGCACGTAACCGTCAGTCTTGGCTGCCATAAGACATGACGTTAAACCCTAGGGCGTTAAGCGCCAACGATTACCTTCGATATTCGTGTTGAAAACTCACGTAACAGACTGTTTTTCGTTGGATTCGCGCGGCATGCGCCGTCTGCACGCCGGTATATGCTGATCACAAAATCCCCACGGAACTGATTCCGCTCACGTGGATACGCAGATATGGCGGAAGGGGTGGGATTCGAACCCACGGTACCCTTGCGGGCACGCCGGTTTTCAAGACCGGTGCCTTAAACCACTCGGCCACCCTTCCAGGTACGGAATTGCTGTCGCTTAACGCAGTCGACGGCCCAAGGCAACGCGAAGTTGGCGCCGGATCCGAAACCCCTTCGCCGCACCCGATCTGTCAGGCGAGCGTCAGCCTATTCCCATAGCTTGGCATCTCGGCAATTCCGGACACCGGCGACATCTCCCAGGGCGTCGCTGGTTGCGAGGCCCGGTTTGGATTCGCCTCCGTTTCCGGGCCTCGTTTGCTGCCGGCACAAGAAAAACGGCGCCCCGTGAGGAGCGCCGCATGGAATTGTCCGTAGCTAGGATCGGCTCAGTAGCCGCAGGACGCGCAGCCGGTCGCGACCGGGGCGTAATAGGAATAGCCCGGCTGGACCATCTCGACGCGCTGGCGCGTGGCGTATTGCGGCGGGATGCGTTCGTACTGGACGCTCGGCGGCGCCACCATCACGGTCTGCGGCACCATCACGGTGCGGTATTGCGCCGGCGCGCGGTGCGCGACCGTGGCACCGGGCGAAACCATCACGGTCTCATCGACGGTGCGGTATTGCGGCTGCACGTATTGCTGCTGGTAGCAGGTCGTGCACGGCGGCGGCGTGTAGCAATTGTAGCAGCCGGCGGAAGCTGTGCCCGTCATGGAAATCGCAGCGACGACCGTCGAGAAAACGACAGCAAGAGTACGAGACATTATTGTGGTGCCCCAGTTGCCCAAAATGGATTTGCGAAGGTCGATGGCAGTATACGCCGCAAAACCTTGCTTTGCCGAAGTTCGTCGGGGCATCCTTAATACAAACGGCCGGCTTTCGCCGGCCGTTCAGAACTTGTTGACCATGCGCGATGCGCGACGCTTGCGATCACGCCCGCGCAAGACGCTCCTACTTCGAGCGCCGCTTCACTTCGCGCACCGCGCCACGCGCGGCGCTGGTGGTGAGTGCAGCGTAGGCCTGAAGCGCGGTCGAGACGTTGCGCTTGCGGCCCGTCGCCTGCCAGGCGGCATCGCCCTTCGCCTCTTCCGCGGCGCGGCGCTTGGCCAGCTCCTCGTCGGAGACCTCGAGGCTGATGCTGCGGTTCGGGATGTCGATGGCGATGCGGTCGCCAGTCCGCACCAGACCGATATTGCCGCCTTCGGCGGCTTCCGGTGACAGATGTCCGATCGACAGGCCCGACGAGCCGCCCGAGAAGCGTCCGTCGGTGACGAGCGCACAGGCTTTGCCGAGACCCATCGATTTCAGGTAGCTGGTCGGATACAGCATCTCCTGCATGCCGGGGCCGCCGCGCGGGCCTTCGTAGATGATGACGACGATCTCGCCGGCAACGACCTTGCCGCCCAAAATCGCCTCGACGGACGCGTCCTGGCTCTCGAACACGCGCGCGGGCCCGGAGAATTTCAGGATCGAGGCGTCGACGCCCGCGGTCTTCACGATGCAGCCGTCCTGCGCGAGATTGCCGTAGAGCACGGCGAGGCCGCCATCCTTGCTGAAGGCGTGCTCGAGGTTGCGCACGACACCCTTCTCGCGGTCGGCATCGAGCTCGTCGTAACGGCGCTCCTGGCTGAAGGCGACCTGGGTCGGGATGCCGCCGGGCGAGGCGCGGAAGAAGGTGCGGACCGACTCGCTCTTCGAGCGCTTGATGTCCCAGCGCTCCAGCGCGTCTTTCATGGTCGGCGCGTGCACGGTCGAGACCGACGTGTCGATCAGGCCGGCGCGGTCGAGCTCGCCCAGGATGGCCATGATGCCGCCGGCGCGATGCACGTCCTCGACATGCACGTCAGCGACCGACGGCGCGACCTTGCAGAGCACAGGCACGCGGCGCGACAGCCGATCGATGTCCTGCATGGTGAACTCGACTTGCCCTTCATGGGCGGTGGCGAGCAGATGCAGCACCGTGTTGGTCGAGCCGCCCATGGCGATATCGAGCGTCATCGCGTTCTCGAACGCCTTGAAGTTGGCGACGTTGCGCGGCAGCACCGAGGCATCGTCCTGCTCATAGTGGCGACGCACGATATCGACGATGGTGTGGCCCGCCTCGACGAACAGCCGCTTGCGATCGGCATGGGTCGCCACCACCGTGCCGTTGCCGGGCAGCGCAAGACCAAGTGCTTCAGTGAGGCAGTTCATCGAATTGGCCGTGAACATGCCCGAGCACGAGCCGCAGGTCGGGCACGCCGAGCGCTCGATCACCTTGACGTCCTCGTCGCTGACCTTGGAGTCGGCGGCCGCGACCATGGCGTCGATCAGGTCGACGGCCTTGGTCTTGCCCTGCAGCGTGACCTTGCCGGCCTCCATCGGTCCGCCCGAGACGAACACGGCGGGAATGTTGAGCCGCAGCGCCGCCATCAGCATGCCGGGCGTGATCTTGTCGCAATTCGAGATGCAGACCATGCCGTCGGCGCAATGGGCGTTGACCATGTACTCGACGCTGTCGGCGATCAGCTCGCGCGACGGCAGGCTGTAGAGCATGCCGTCATGGCCCATGGCGATGCCGTCATCGACCGCGATGGTGTTGAACTCCTTGGCGACGCCGCCGGCCTGCTCGATCTCGCGAGCGACCAGCTGGCCGAGGTCCTTGAGGTGGACGTGGCCGGGCACGAACTGGGTGAACGAGTTGACGACCGCGATGATCGGCTTGCCGAAATCGCCGTCCTTCATGCCCGTCGCGCGCCAGAGGCCGCGAGCGCCCGCCATGTTGCGGCCGTGGGTGGTGGTACGGGAGCGATAGGCTGGCATGGCGGTTTCCGTCCTCGGTTTGGCTGGCCGGGCGAGAAAATGGAAGCCGCCTCAGGCCTTTCCGGCCGGATAGCGCACGGAATGGGCCGGCGCAACGGTAACTTGGGCCTGACAGGGCCGGATCGGCCTTTCGCAGGCCTCCCCTGCTCCCGGCGCGGTCTATTCTTGCCCACCGCAAGGCCGCACGGCGATGAAGCGCGAGTGTTCACGGCAGAACACGTTCGTCTCCGTAGTGATCCGGAATGGAGTCCTATTCAGATGTCCCGTACATCGCGTGACATCGATCGGCGGCCTTACAAGGGCATCACCCTCTGATCGCGCTACATGGGGTTGGGGGACCGCATGGGGCGGGGGATCAAGGGCTGGGGCAAGGTTACGAGGTCCGGACTCCTAGGCACTCCGGACCTCGGGACTTTCTGGATTGAACGCGATTTCGCGCCGCCGGCCTCATGAGCCGCGCGGCGCGATTTCGTTTTGGGCAGCTGCACGATCAGCCCTTACCGATCAGTTCGGCACATTCCGTTCGAGATCTTCAAGCCACGCCGCCGCGCTGGAATCCGACGGCGCGCGCCAGTCGCCGCGCGGCGACAACGAGCCGCCTGCCGAGACCTTCGGCCCGTTCGGCATCGCCGATCGCTTGAACTGGCTGAAGGCAAAGAAGCGGCGCAGGAACACCTCCAGCCAGCGGCGGATCTCCTTGAGATCATAGGCCTTGCGCTTATCGGTCGGAAATGCCGGCGGCCATTCGCCCTCAGCGACGTCCTTCCATGCCTGCAGCGCCATGAAGGCGATCTTGGACGGCCGCATGCCAAAGCGCAGCGTGTAGAACAGGTTGAAATCCTGGAGCTCGTAGGGACCGACGGAGGCTTCCGTGCTCTGTGCCTTCTCGCCGGGCTGGACCGGAACCAGCTCGGGCGAGATCTCGCCCGACAGGATCGAGGCAAGCGTCCGGTTGACGTCATCGCTGAACTGTTTTGAGGCGATCACCCAGCGGATCAGGTGCTGGATCAGCGTCTTCGGCACCCCGGCGTTGACGTTATAATGCGCCATCTGGTCGCCGACGCCGTAGGTGCACCAGCCCAGTGCGAGCTCCGAGAGATCGCCGGTGCCGATCACGATGCCGCCGTGATGGTTGGCGAGCCGGAACAGGTAGTCCGTACGCAGGCCCGCCTGCACGTTCTCGAAGGTGATGTCGTAGACCTTCTCGCCCTTGCCGAAGGGATGGCCGATGTCCTTCAGCATCTGCGTCGCCGTGGTGCGGATGTCGAGTTCCTGCCAACTCGTCTGCAACGCCTTCATCAGCGCAAGCGCATTGGTCTTGCTCTCGCTGCCCGTGGCAAAACCCGGCATGGTGTAGGCGAGGATGTTCTCGCGCGGCAGGCCAAGGAGATCGACGGCCTTGGCGGCGACGATCAGCGCATGGGTGGAATCGAGCCCGCCCGATACGCCGATGACGACGCGCTTGGTGCCGGTGGCGCGCATGCGCTGGACGAGGCCCGCGACCTGAATGTTATAGGCCTCATAGCAGTCCTGCTCGAGCAGGCTCTCGTCGCTCGGCACGAACGGAAAGCGCTCGATCTTGCGCAGGAAGCCGATGTCGGCGGCCGGCGGCTTCAGGGCAAAGGTGATCCTTCGGTAGAAACCTTCGCGCTGGCGGCGATTGTCGTCGAACGTCCCCATCGAGGCGCGCTCCTGCCTGAGCAGGTCGAGATCGACGTCGGCCAGCGTGATCTGGCCGCCCTGGCGGAACCGCTCGCCCTCAGCCAGCAGCACGCCGTTCTCGTAGATCGAGGTCTGGCCGTCCCAGGCGAGATCCGTGGTCGATTCCCCTGCCCCCGCGGCGGAATAAACGTAGGCCGCGAGGCAGCGCGTCGAGGTGGATTGGCACAGCAACGCGCGCGAACGGGCACGGCCAATCGTGATCGGACTGCCGGAGAGATTGATAAGAACGCTTGCGCCAGCAAGCGCGAGCTCGGAGGCCGGCGTCACCGGGATCCACATGTCCTCGCAGATCTCGACACCGATCGTCAGGCCCGGGACGTCCTCGGCCGCGAACAGGAGATCGACGCCGAACGGGGCATGCAGCCCGCCAAACGCGATCGTCTCGCCGACGATGCCGGCGCCGGAGGCGAAATGCCGCCCCTCGTAAAACTCGCGATAGGTCGGCAGGTAAGTCTTGGGTACGACGCCAAGCACGTTGCCGCGATGAACGACGACGGCGCAATTGTAGATGCGATGACCATGGCGCAGCGGCGCGCCGACGATCAGCGCGGTCATTAGCGCCGAGGAGGCTTCGACGATCGCGGCAAGTCCGCGCTCGACCGCATCGAGCAGCGGATCCTGCATGACCAGATCCTCGATCGCATAGCCGGACAGGCACAGCTCGGGAAACACGGCAACCGCCACCGACTGCTCGTGGCAGTCCTGCGCGGCCGCCATGATGGCCTTTGCGTTGGCCGAGGGATCCGCCACATGCGAGGTGGTGACGCAGGCCGCCACGCGCGCAAATCCGTGGGCATAGATCGAGTGGAAACTCATCGAGCTCAGCACCTTCAATTCAATCTCTCTGCGGCCGGCCGCAGCCGTCAGCACCGGACCATATGTAACCCATCGAGCCGGTCCCGTGCAGGCCATCCGCCTTCATGCATAACGGACTTGCAGGCTCGTCCGCCCGGTGTCTGGCGAAGTCAGGCGCTGCGCGCCAGCACGTTGGACAGATCGCCGCGCAGCCACTCGGCGATCGCGGGCCAGGCATGGACGTGGGTTCGCGCGCCCATGAACAGGCCGAGATGGTTGCTGGGTTCGGAGGCCGCCGCAATGAAGGCCGGTGGCGTGCCGAGCAAACCGGCGGTGGCGAGCGCCTGCGCGGCCGGCACGACGTCGTCATCGAGCCCGGCCAGCAGGAAGACCGGCGCCTTGACGTCCTTCAGATCAATCACGCGGCCGAGTGCCGTGAATTGGCCGTTCGCGATCCGGTTCTCCCGGAAAATCCAGTTGACGATCTCGAGATAATAAGCGCCGGGCAGATTGAGCGTTTCCGTGTTCCAGCGTTCGAACCGCGCGAGCAACGTTGCGCTCCCCTCAGGCGCAAGGTCCACCTGCAACGCCGCGGCGATGTCGTCGCGGCTCGGCGCCTTGGACCAGACACGTCGCATCTCCTCGCCGCTGACATTACCGCCGCCGCGTGCGACGAGCTGGTCATAGAGCATTTCGGGAGCGTCGCGGGCGAGCTGCGACAGCCTGGACTCGATCGAGAGGTCGACCGGCGCGCCGACCAGGACCAGCCGCCGCACCTTGGCGGGAAAGCGCGCCGCGTAGAGCAGCGAGAGCCAGCCGCCCTGGCACAGGCCGACGAGATCGACCGGCGCGCCGATCTCGTCGATGGCGACGTTGAGATCACCGAGATAGCTGTCTATCGAGAGATAGCGCATATGAGGTGCGGACGAGCGCCAGTCGGTGAGATAGATCCGGTCGATGCCGCCGTTTTGCAGGGACTGTACCACGCTGTGGCCGGGTGCGAAGTCGGCAATCAGGGCCCGGTGCAGCGCGTAGGGCGCGCAAACCAGCGCCGGCTGGCCGGATCGCGTCCGCGTGCAATCGCGCAAGCGCATGGTCGCGAGCTCCAGCGCGACGGAGTTGGCCGTGGTCCACGGCAGGCTGCTGTCGGCCTGCTCCGGCGGATCGCGCTCAAGCCATCCGAACCAGGCGTTCATGGCGAGCTGAGCCGCTGCGAACGGCCACAGCACCGGGTCACCCGGGACCTGCCCCGGTGCGCGCAGCTGTTTGCCGGTCTTCTCCGCCATGGCTACGTCACCGTTTTCACAGGAATGCCTCGAGGCCGATGACCGGAATGCCGCGCTCCCGAAAACTCTGATGGGTCGCGCCCATCGAGCCGTCGAGATCGATGCCACAGCAGGCATCCTCGATGACGGCGACATCGAACCCCGCCTCGCGGGCATCCTCCGCCGAAAAGCGGACGCAGAAGTCGAGCGCAAGGCCGGAGACGAAGACGGTGTTCAACTCGCGTTCGCGCAAATATCCGAGCAGGCCGGTCGGTGTTTTCTTGTCGTTCTCGAACAGCGCCGAATAGGAATCGATGCCGCGCCGAAACCCCTTCCGCACCACCAGACTCGCGCGGGTGACGTCGAGATCGCGATGAAATTCGGCGCCCGCGGTGCCCTGCACGCAATGGCTCGGCCAGAGCACCTGCGCGCCGTAGTCAAGCTCGATACTCTGAAACGGCTGCCTGCCCGCATGGTTCGAGGCAAAGGAGACATGATCCCGGGGATGCCAGTCCTGGGTCAGCACCACATTGGCGAATTTTTGGGCGATTCGATTGATGGCGGGCACCACCTTCTCGCCGCTGGGAACGGCGAGCGCCCCGCCGGTGCAGAAATCGTTCTGCACGTCGATCACCAGCAGCACGTCGCGGTCGGAAAGCTTCATCGCAAGGTCCATTTCAAGCCGTCCCGCGCGACCGGCGCCGAACGCTCCTCCAATGTCGATCTTCCCGGCAACCACCGCAAGGTGCGGCGATCTGCGCGAATGGCCGCCGTCATTCCCAAGAGATGCAACGGTTTGGCCTCGTGCGTGTTGACTAGATCCACCCGAGGACGGATTCTGAAAGCCGTTCGCATCTTGCGATCCGATAGAACGGAGGAAGAGGTTCCCGCAGCCGGCAAGGGCGCGGCAGCCATATGCACATGAGCATCGGCAAGACAGGACCGATTCTTCTCGCCGATATCGGCGGCACCAATGCGCGCTTCGCGCTCAGTCAGGGCAATCAGACCGGACCGATCGACTATGTGAAGGTGGCAGACTTCCCGACCGTCAGGGAAGCCATTGTCGATGTCCTCGGGCGCCGGTCCGGCGGCGAACCGCCCCAAAGGGCCGTGTTGGCCGTGGCGGGTCCGGTGACCAACAATCGCTGCGTCATGACCAACAGCCCGTGGGTCATCGACGGCAACGAGCTCCAGCCGGCCCTTGGCTTCGGCAGCGTTCACGTTCTCAACGATTTCGAGGTGGTGGCCTGGTCTCTGCCTGCCCTGCAGCCCGCCGACCTGATCCCGCTCGGCGGACAGGATGGCCTTCCCGGAGAGCCGTTGCTGGTGGTCGGACCTGGAACCGGCTTTGGCGTCTCCTGCCTGGTCGAGCGCCATGGCGCACGGCTGGCCGTCGTCACCGAAGCCGGCCACGCGACCCTGCCGGCGGAGAACGAGCACGAGGAACGCGTGATCGCGTCCATGCGCCGACGCCTCGGCCATGTCTCCATCGAGCGCGGCGCACTGTCCGGCTCCGGCCTGCAAAGCCTCTACGAAGCGCTGTCCGAAGTTGAAGGCGCTCAGGTGCCGCATCGCGATGCTGCCGCCATTACCAAGGCGGCCCTGGAAGGCAGTTGCGAACTCAGCCGCGCGACCCTGGGGATGTTTTGCGCCATTCTCGGCTCAGTCGCCGGCAATCTCGCAGTGACCTTCGGCGCCCGTGGCGGTGTCTATATCGCCGGCGGAATCGTGCCGCGTTTTCCGGATTTCCTTGCAGCTTCCGCGTTCCGGGCGCGCTTCGAAGCCAAGGGGCGCTTCCAGGACTATCTACGCAACATCCCGACCAGGCTGGTCACGAAGCCTGACGCGAGTTTCGTCGGCCTGAAGATGTTTGCCGAGCACAACCAGCCTTAAGATCTCATACGAGTTCCAGTAATTCACAGCTCATTGCACCGAACGCGCGGTTCCATGCGGGATGGTGCTTGCGTGCATGTTTCGGATCAGAAACAATTCGGCGTTGTGTGTGGCGTAGTTGCGGGGGCGTGACATGCGTAAGCAGGATTTTGGTTTCGACTATCACCGCTATCACCGCCTGCTGATCGAGGCGGACGACGACGGCAAGCGGCTGGCCCTGATCGAGCTTTTGATCGAGGAAAAGGCGCGGGATCGGCTTGCTGCCCAGCGGGCTTCCGATCGCGCGGCCATGACAGCCCACACCATCGCCACGGTGCTGAAGAACGGGCGCCACTGAGGCGTGATCTCGTTACGGCGCGCGCAAACACGGGACCGATTGCGATTCCGTTAACGATGCATCGAAAGCTCGCGTCAAACTTTTTGCTCTAAGGCTTCCCTCACCTGATGCAATTCAGGGGCAACAAAGGGGGGAATGAACATGAGCATGATTTCGATCGCCGCGATGCCGGCCACCATCGAAACGCGTTTGACCGATTCTTCTTTCACGACCATCTTGCTGTTCTGCTGCACAGGCCTCGTCGCCTCGTTCGGCCTGATGGCGCGCGGCATCGATCTTGGCGCCGGCCTGATGTGAGACCGCGACGAATTCCGTCGCAAAATGGCCGCCCCTGATGGGCGGCTATTTTCGTTGGCGATCTCAGCGCGGCGTTTTCGCCGTCGCTCAGCGCGGCGTCTTCGCTCCCGCTTCCGGAAACATCGAATCGATCATCGCCTTGAGCTGATCGATCCCAATCGGCTTGCGCAGGATCGGCCGACGCCGGAGCAAGGACGGCAGCAGTTCCGGCCCGTAGCCCGTGGCAAACAGAAACGGCTTCCCGCGGCGCTCGATCAGGTCGGCCACGGGATCGACGTAGACGCCCTTGAGGTTGATGTCGAGAATCGCCAGATCGTACTGCGCGGTCATGGCGTAAGCGCTGGCATCCCGGACATTGTCGGCTTCCGCGACGACGTGGTGGCCGAGTTCCTCCACCATGTCCGCCATCATCATCCGGATCAACGCCTCGTCTTCGACCAGGAAAACGGAGAGTGCGTCCGCCATTTAAACCCCGCAATCAGCTTACGAAGCTAAGCATAACCGAATTGCGGAGAGGATTCACGAATTCGTGGCGGGCGCCGTTAATTCAGGCGCGCCCGATCCGATTCAACTTGATCAATCCAATCCTCGTTCGTGGCTAAGGTGCACCATCTCCTGTATGAAGACCTGCTTCTGCTTGTCATCGAGGCTCGAGTAGAGTGGCTCGGCAGCGTCGGCGACGTTGCGCTGGTCGGCAGCGCGATCGATCAGGAACTGCGACTCGTTGCGCATCTGCTCGATGATGTCGTCCGGCGGATCCCGCTTGGCCCGGGTAACCCGCAGGTTGAGCCGCTCCGCACCATTGTGCCCCAGGTAGTGCATGGCGCTCGAGAAGCCGAACCAGTGCTTCTCCTGATCGGGCGTGAGGTTCAGTTCCGTCTTGATCCGCTCGATATAGGAATCACTGTTGGCAACGATTTGCTCGGCGGTCTGTTGCGGCGCGCCGGTCTGGGTGAGGACGGGGACGTCCTTATTGTCCTGCGGCGCATTCTTGGCTTCCTTGCTCGCCTTGGCGCCCTTGCCCGCCTTGCCGCTCTTGGCATCCTTGTCCTTGCCGGCGCCGGGCTGCTTAGAGTCCTTGCTGGCGTCCTTGTTAGAATCCTTGGCGGCCGGCGGCGCCTGATTGCCGTTATTGTTGTTGACGCCGAGCACGCCGGTGAAGACGCCGACCACGCCGCCGATCGCACCGCCCAGCACGCCCCCGACGGGGCCCGCTGCCTTGTTGCCGGCCGCGGCCCCATCCTGAACGCCTTTGACCAGGCCTTGTGCATTCGCGACCGCGGCTGCGCCGAGCAGCAACACGAAAACGGCCCCCAGCGCGAACCATCGTCGCAGGTAAAGCCGCGCGGGCGGCGCCGGGTTTTTCATTCTGGTCTCCATGGTCGATCTGATTGGCCTGTCGGGGTGGAAGCCACCCGCCAGTTGCAACTCTATCGTTTTCACCGCTTCGAGGTCTAGGCGCCGACAAATGCTATCCACGCCCGAAAAGTGTTTGGCGCGAGGCGCTTATGCAGGCTCGTTGGAAACTGCGGCGTAATTGCGCACATGTCGCTGCGGCGGGGCGGCGCAAAGTGTGCGTCGCAAAACGACCGACCGCGGTTCATGGCCGGCGCGCGACACCGGAGGTAATCCCGCCTTCCCGGGACACAACGTTAGTTCTAGGCGCGAGCCGTTCGGTTTTCTCGACAGACGCGATCAATCATGATCTGATCGCGCTACCAATTTGCAAGAACGTTCAACAAGAAACTCCCAACAAGAAAATCAAAAGCAAAACTCGGAAGAAGAGTTCAGAGGAAACACCAGAACAATAAAACACCCAAGCGAGGAAACGAGATGTCACGCAAGACACTGACGCGACGTCAATTTGTGGCTGCCACTGCAATGTCCTCTGCGGCGCTGATCACCGCGCCCTATGTCCGAGGCGCTTACGCCGCCGGCAAGCTCTCGATCGGCTTCTGGGACCACTGGGTGCCCGGCGCCAACGATGCCTCCACCGCCCTCGTCAAGGAATGGGGCGAGAAGGAGAAGGTCGAAGTCTCGATCGACTACATCACCAGCAACAACAAGAAGATCGAGTTGACCGCGGCGGCCGAAGCCCAGGCCAAGTCCGGTCACGACATTCTCCAGATGCCGAGCTGGTGGCCACACGCCTATTCGGAGAATCTCGAGCCGCTCAACGACGTCATGGAGCCGCTCATCAAGCAGAACGGCGAGGTGAACGGCACCGTCAAATATCTCGGGCAGTCGGGCGGAAAATGGCTGGCAGTGCCCGCGACACCGGGAAGCCAGATCAAGGGCCCCTGCTCCCGCATAGACCTGATGAAGAAGCACGCGGGCATCGACGTGCAAGAGATGTATCCGGCCGGCAGTCCGCCAAAAGCGGACAACTGGACCATGGAGACGTTCCTGAAGGCGGCCGAGGCCTGCCACAAGGCCGGCTTCCCCTTCGGCATCGGTCTCGGCGAGACCACCGATAGCGTCGACACCGCGGGCGCGATCTTCCAGTCATTCGGCGCCGAGTTGGTCAACGCCAAGGGCGATATCACCGTCAAGACCGACGCGGTGCGGCAGGCGCTCGAATTCTACAAGAAGCTGATCGCCGTCCTGCCCACCGACGCACCGTCTTGGGATGATGCGTCCAACAACAAATGGCTGATCTCGGGCCGCGGGGCGATGATCCTGAATCCGCCGAGTGCCTGGGCGGTCGCCAAGCGCGACGCACCGCAAGTCGCCGAACAGTGCTGGACGCACGGCTTCCCGTCCGGTCCGAAGGGACGTTTTGCGCCCTTCCTGCCCTACTTCTGGGGCGTCTGGGCCTTTGGCAAGAACAAGGAAGCGGCCAAGAGCTTGCTCGTTCACCTGTCCTCGCCAGCGGCGATCGAGAAGTTCGTCGCGGCGAGCGGCGGGTACGACCTCCCGGCCTACGCGAACATGACGAAGTTCAAGACCTGGGCCGAGGAAGGGCCGCCGAAGGGCACGCTGTTCCACTATCCGGATCCCTACAAGCAGCAGACGATGTCGATCGCAGCGTCTCCAGCGCCGCCGAAGATCGCCCAGCAGATCTACTTCCAGGCGACGCTGACCAAGATGGCGCTGCGCTTTGCGCAAGGAGAGAAGTTGGAAACGGCGCTCGCCTGGGCGGAGGGTGAGTGCGAGGGCTTCATGCGGACCTGAGACGGGTATGTGCCATGGCGGTTCACGCTTCGCGCGTGAGCCGCCGGGGCACCCCTCGCTCGATCCGCTTGCCGAATGAAGCCGACGGCTGCGCCGGCTTCGCCATTCAACATGTCCTGCTACATGTCCTGCAAAGAGGCTAACGTCATGGCCGATGTCGTCGTTGAGCAAGGCCGTCTCGCTCGTGCTGGGAGGCCGCGCAAACGGACGAGCCTGCGCAATGCAATGGGACGGAAATCGACCGTAGCGTTCTTCCTCACGCTGCCGCTGATCCTCCTGATCGCCCTGCTCGTGCTCTATCCCGCCTTCTATTCGGTCTACCTGGCGACGCTGAACAAGGCGATGACGAAGTTCGTCGGCCTCAGCAATTTCACCTTCCTGTTCAAGCGCGAAACGTTCTGGATGGTGGTGAGACAGTCTTGCATTTTTGCGATTACCGCCGTGGTCTTCAAGGCTCTGATCGGTTTCATCGTCGCGCATTTCGTCCACAACATTCCCGGCAAGAAGCAACGTAAATGGCGCGGCATGCTGCTGGTGCCCTGGGTGATCCCGCCGGCGATGAGCACGCTGGCATGGCTGTGGCTGTTCGACCCCTCCTACAGCGCCTTCAACTATACGCTCTCGTTCTTCGGCATCGGTCCGATCCCGTGGCTCGGTGACACCTTCTGGGCACGTTTCTCCGTCATCCTCGTCAACGTCTGGTACGGCGCGCCATTCTTCCTGATCATGTACCTGGCCGCGCTGAAATCCGTGCCTGACCAGCTCTATGAAGCCGCAGCGATCGACGGCGCCAATTGGTGGCAGAAGATCTGGCACATCACCTTGCCGATGATGCGCAACATCATCGCCATCACCACGCTGTTCTCGCTGATCGTCACTTTCGCCAATTTCGACATCGTGCGTATCCTCACCTCCGGCGGTCCGCTGGACCGGACGCATCTGTTCGCCACCTGGGCATTCCAGGTCGGCATCCAGAGCAGCGACATTCCGCTCGGCGCCTGCGTCTCGCTGTTCATGGTGCCGATCCTCGCCGTCGCAGCGGTCTTCATCCTGCGCGATGTCAACAAACGTGGGAACGAAGCCTGATGAGCACGCTCGCGATCGACAAGACCGGACCGACGCGCAAGGTCAAGCTTCGAAGCATGAGCCGCGACCGCACCTGGGCGCTGCGCTGGTCCTACTTCTTCCTGGTGCTGTTTGCGATCTTCTTCCTGATCCCGCCGGTCTACATGCTGATCACCTCGCTCAAGAGCAGCGCGGAGATCTCGGCCGCCACCAATCCGTGGTGGGTCTTTCATCCGACTCTGTCGAACTATGTCGAGCTGTTGACCTCGAACCAGTTCCTGCGGTTCTTCTGGAATTCGTCGATGATCTCGATCGTGGTCGTGATCGTGACGATGCTGATCAGCATTCCGGCGGCGTTTGCATTGGCGCGGATGAAGTTCTGGGGCTCGGCGACGCTCGCGACCGGCGTCTTTCTCACCTATTTGATCCCGGACAGCCTCCTGTTCATTCCCTTGTTCAAGATGCTCGCGGTGGTCCAGGACTTCACCGGCATCACTCTGCTCAACCGCTGGTACGTGCTTGTGTTCATCTATCCGACCCTGACCGTGCCGTTCTGCACCTGGATCATGATCGGTTATTTCGCCTCGATCCCGAAGGAGTTGGACGAGGCTGCCCTCATCGACGGCGCCTCCTGGCTCCAGACCCTGACGCGGATTTTCATCCCGGTAGCCCTGCCCGGCCTGATCGCCGCGACCATCTTCGCCTTCACCGTGTCCTGGGCGCAGTTCCTCTATCCCCTGGTGTTCACGACATCCATCGACCAGCTCGTGCTGCCGGTCGGTATCACCACCACACTGATCAAGGGCGACGTCTTCAACTGGGGACAGATCATGACCGGCGCGCTGCTTGGCGCAGCCCCGCCGCTGGTCATCTACGCCTTCCTGATGGACTATTACATTGCCGGCCTGACCGCCGGCGCGACGAAGGGTTGAGAACGAGGGGTTGAACTGCAATGGCCGACGTTTCCCTGCGCAAGGTGATCAAGCGTTACGACGACGTCGAAGCCGTGCGCGGCATCGATCTCGACATCTCCGACCATGAGTTCATCGTGCTCGTCGGCCCCTCCGGCTGCGGCAAGTCGACGACGCTGCGCATGATCGCAGGCCTGGAGGACATCACCGACGGCGACATCATGATCGGCGGCGACGTCGTCAACGACGTGCCGCCGAAGGACCGCGACATTGCGATGGTGTTCCAGAACTACGCGCTCTACCCGCACATGACTGTCGCGGAGAACATGTCGTTCGGGCTGCGCCTGAAGCACTATCCCAAGGCCGAGATCAAGGCGCGGGTGACGGAAGCCGCCCGCCTCCTCGACATCACCGACCTGATCGACCGCAAACCGAAGCAGCTCTCCGGCGGCCAGCGCCAGCGCGTCGCCATGGGGCGGGCCATCGTGCGTAATCCAAAGGTCTTCCTGTTCGACGAGCCGCTGTCCAATCTCGATGCCAAGCTGCGCGTGCAGATGCGGATCGAGATCAAGAAGGTGCACCAGAAGGTACGAACCACCACGGTCTACGTCACCCACGACCAGGTCGAGGCGATGACGCTGGCCGATCGCGTGGTGGTGATGAACAAGGGCCGCATCGAGCAGATCGGCACGCCGAACGAGCTCTACCACAAGCCGGCGACGCGCTTCGTCGCGGGCTTCATCGGCTCGCCCGCGATGAACTTCCTCCCGTGCCGGCTGGAGGACGCCGGCGGCACACTCCAGATCCGCCTGACCGACCGCATCGCCTTCGCGCTGCCGCCGGCCCGCGCCACGCGCTACAACGCACTGCCGCGCACCGACAAGCTCCTGCTCGGCATCCGGCCCGAGCATCTCACCGAGTCGCACGCGCATCTGGGGCCGGGTGTCGAAACCTTCGACACCGTGCTCGACGTCACCGAGCCGATGGGCATGGAGACCCTGGTCTATTTCGGGCTCGAGGGCACGCCGGTCTGCGGCCGTGTCGATCCCAATGCCGGCGCTGCGGACGGGGCTCCCATGCGTTTGGCGATGGACCTCAACAATATGCACCTGCTAAACGAAGAGACCGGCGTCGTGTTGTGACGCCGGTTTTGGAAACGCGAGCAGGCGGGGAGCAATGGCGACCAACAAAAAGAAGATTTTCGTTACACAAACTTTGTCGCAAGGTGCGCGCGCCCTCCTCTCCCAGCGAGATGACATCGAACTCATCGAGTTTCCGAACCTGATCTCCGCCAAGGACTTCGAGGCCTTGCTGAAGAACCATGCGCCGGTCCATGGCGTGGCGCTTGGTGCCACCGCCTTCGGCGAGACCGAACTCGAAGCGTCGAAGGATATGAAAGTGGTGACGCGGATCGGCGTTGGCTACGATGCCGTCGACGTCCCCGCCCTCTCCCGCCGCAAGGTGCCGCTGATGGTCGCGGGCAGCGCGAACTCGCCCTCGGTCGCAGAGCAGGCGTTGTTCATGATGCTGACGCTGGCAAAACGCGCGCAGGAGATGCACGCCTGCGTCAAGGACGGCAAATGGGCCGACCGGCTCGGCATGTTGCCGTTCGATCTCTACGGCAAGACCGTCCTCGTCATCGGCTTCGGCCGGATCGGCACCCGCACCGCCAAGCGCTGCCTGGCGATGGACATGAACGTGCAGGTCTACGATCCCTACAAACCTGCTGCAGATATCAAAGCGGCCGGCTGCGAGCCCGTCGCCGATCTCGACGCGGCGCTGCCTCACGCCGATTTCGTCACCATCCACTGCCCGAAGACGCCGGAAACCGTCGGCCTGTTCGACGCGGCGCGGATCGGCCGGATGAAGCCGAAATCCTATCTCATCAACACCGCACGTGGCGGCATCGTGAAGGAAGCCGCGCTGTACGACGCCCTGGTCTCGGGCAAGATCGCCGGCGCTGGCATCGACGTGTTCGAGGTCGAACCGCCGCCGGTGAGCAATGCGCTGTTTGCGCTGCCTAACGTGATCATGGCCCCGCATGTCGCCGGTGTCACGGTCGAGGCGGTGAGTCGCATGAGCGAGCAGACCGCGCGCAATATTCTGAGTGTGCTGGACGGCGATCCCATCAGGCAGAACATCATCAACCAGGACGTCCTGGGCTGAGCCGACCTCCGGGGCGGGCGGCCAACCCGTCCGCCTTCGGAACGCCAGAATGCGTCCCATTTTGGTGCAGATCGAGCCCTCACT
Source organism: Bradyrhizobium sp. 197 (assembly GCF_023073375.1). Lineage (NCBI taxonomy): Bacteria > Pseudomonadati > Pseudomonadota > Alphaproteobacteria > Hyphomicrobiales > Nitrobacteraceae > Bradyrhizobium > Bradyrhizobium sp. 197. The sequence goes on from NZ_JADPJJ010000068.1 coordinate 17,215, forward strand.
CAGCCTTAATCAAACCCGCGTAATAGCTCCGGCCGCGGCGGCAGTGGGACAGACTTGCCGGCCGCGTCGAGCTGGAGGATGAACCCTTGTCAGAGATCGACCCGACCGACCACACGCTGGCGACCATCGCCAGCATTTTGGAGCACCCCGAGCCCGTCCTCGTCGTGCGCGAGACCGAGACCGTGACCGTAACAGAAATGGTGGTTGCTGGTGAGCATGTGGTCGCCGACGAGCACCCGATGGTCGATGAGCATCCGGTGGTCGAGGAGCAGCCGCTGGTGCCGGAGCACACCGATGCCGACGGCTACAGCAAGGTCGGTCCGGGGCCGATGGTGGCGATCCGTCTGAAATGGACGGTCCATCGCGGCGACGACAGCCAGTTCTACGTCCACGAGACCATCGGCGAGCAGTCCGTGTCCGTGATCAGCGGCCCGATGACCAGCGAGGCTGCCGTGCATTTCGTCGACGCGCACGAGGACGAGGCACATCGGCGCTTCGAAGAGCTGCGCAGCGAGATCGCCGGCCGCAGCTCGCTCGCCGACTACGAGCGCAAGGGCGAAGCCTAGGCTTATCGTCGTCCGAGATAATCCTTCTTTACGAGCTCGACACCTGCGTGCCGCAAGAGGTCGTAGGTCGTCGTCACGTGAAAGAAGAACTGCGGGACGCTGAAGGTCAGTAGCAGCGTCCGTCCGGTGAACGGCAGCTCGGTCCCGTTTTTCAGCCTGAAGAAGACATTCCGTTCCGCCGCGGCGTCGATCTCCGCGCGCGGCAGGCTTTCGATGAACTCGATTGACGTCGCAATGCGAGCCTGAAGACCGGCCATGTCGTGCTCCAGCACCGGCAGCGTCACCCGCTCGCGCTCGGCCAGCAAGGCCGAAGCGACCGTGGCATGGCGGCAGGCCTCGCCGATCTGCTGCGCCAGATCGTACATGTTGGGCGCCATGCGCATGCCGAGCAGGACCGCCGGATTGAACTTCCGGGCTTCGGCATAGGCAACGCCCTTGTCGAGCAGTGCGGACAGGTTGCGCAAGTAAGGCACGAAGATGCCGACCGAGGCGTCATACATCGAGATCGTCACTTCAAAATTCCCTTCAATTCCGCCTCGCCAGCGACGGGCATCTGGTCTAAATCCAAGCCTCAAGAGCTGCACAATGACAGCTCGGGCATGGGTGGAAAAGAGATGATCGTTCGGATGACCATTCGAATTTTGGTGGCTTTGGCCGTGGTCCTGCTGGCAAACATTTCGGCCCACGCACAGCAGGCGACGCCCTCCCGCCTCGACGAGATCGTCAAGCGCGGCACTTTGCGCGTCGGCATGACCGGCGATTACAAGCCCTTCACCTATCTCGACAAGACAACGCAGCAGTTCAGCGGCTTCGACGTCGATATGGCCGAGGCGCTAGGCAAGGCGCTCGGCGTCAAGGTTGAATTCGTGCCGACAGCCTGGCCAAAGCTGATGAAGGATTTCGAGGCTGACCAATTCGACATCGCCATGGGCGGCATCTCGGTCACGCTCGACCGGCAGAAGAAGGGCTTCTTCTCCACGGCCATCATGCGCGAGGGCAAGACGCCGATCGCGCGCTGTGCCGATGTCGGCAAATACCAGAGCATCACCGACATCGACAAAAAGGGCACCCGTGTGATCGTCAATCCCGGCGGCACCAACGAGCGCTTCGCGCGTGCCAACATCAAGGACGCCGACATCACCGTCTTCCCCGACAATACCGTGATCTTCGATGAGATCGCCAAGGGCAATGCCGACCTGATGATGACGGACGCCTCCGAGACGCGCTACCAGCAGAAGCAGCATTCTGGCGTGCTCTGCGCGGTGCATCCCGAAAAGCCGTTCGATTTCTCCGAGAAGGCCTATTGGCTCCAGCGCGACATGGCGCTGAAGGCGTTTGTCGACCAATGGCTGCACATCGCCATAGAGGACGGCAGCTACAAGAAGATCTACGCCGCCTGGTTCGACTAGGGCGCGTCCTCCTGTCGCTTGCCCCGGCCAAACTTTGGACCGGCTCCGGTGTTATTGAACCCGGAACAGCCGGAGCACGACTCATACGGTGACAGTGATCTAGATCACTTTTTGCGATCGCACCGGGGCGTAAGCGTCGGTGCGGGGACCACCTGTTTCAGGAGACGGAAATGAGGAAGCTGTTGGCCACGGCCGCATTCCTTTTGGCGAGCACCGCTGCGCAGGCGCAGTACACCTTCGACTATGGCGGGCGCACCATCCGCATCGATCCCGACCGCGGCACGGTGCAAATTCCCGGCGTCTATGACAACACCGGGCAGGGCAAGGCAAAGAAGACCAAGACCGACGCCAAGGGGGCTCCTAAAGCGGACCCGCAGGCACCGCAACAAGCTAAGGCCGATCCGCAGCCGCCGGCCAATCCGGCGCCGGTACCCGCGCCTGTCGTAGCACCTCCGGCGGCCGAGCAGGCCCCTGTCCAGGCTCCCGTGGCGCCTCCTGCCCCGCCGGCGCCTCCGGCCACCACAGCTAACAATGCTCCGGCCGAAGACGCGCTTGTGCCGCCGCCTCAGCCGGCCCCGAGTGCTGCTCCGACGATGGCCGCAGTACCGCCCGCACCGCCTCCACCGCCAGCCCCGACGGTCGCAGCCGCGCCCCCGGCTCCGCCTCCCGTCCCGGCGCCTGCGCCTGCCCCCGTTCAGTCGGCTGCCGTCGCGCCGCCGGCTCCCGCGGCCGCGCGCGATCTCAATTCACCGCTCGGCGTCTGGCTCACCGAGGAGAAGGAAGGCAAGATCCGGATCGAGCAATGCGGCAACAATCTCTGCGGCTATTCGGTAGATTCGAAATCGAACCAGAACGGCGAGCAGGTCCTGATCAACATGAAGCCCGGCAAGGATCAGAACAAGGACCAGAAATGGTCCGGCCGCGTCCTCGATCCGAACTCCGGCTCGACCTACGATTCAACCATCGCGCTGAAGGGCACCGATCGGCTGCGCGTGCAGGGCTGCGCCTTCGGCGGCATGTTCTGCGGCGGCCAGACCTGGACGCGTGCGAACTGACGTCGAGGCGACATTCTGACGGAGACAAAGGGGCTTGCAACGCGGGCCCCTTTGCTTTTGTCCGCCAAGTCGTTTGCGACGTGCGCGACGTCACAGAGCCCGTCGCGCGCGTGACAGCCCTCACATCGCCGGTACGGCGCCCATGCCAGGATCCCCGCAGGCTCAACCACAGGGGCGTGTCATGAACGGTTTTCGCAAATGTCTTTTCGCCACGATCGTCGTCATCGCGTTGCCGGCCGCTCAGGCCCGCGCTAGCACTTTCGACGGCGCATGGAATGTCCGTATCTCATCGTCGAGCGAGACCTGCGGTAACGGCTCGACCGTCTCGATCGGCATCAACAATGGTCAGATCGCGTCGAGCAGCGCCGCAGTGACGGCGTCCGGCCGCGTCGCGGATGCCGGCCGCATCAATGTCACCTTGAGCACCGGCATCAAGCGCGCCGTCGGCTTCGGCCGGCTCAGCGGCACCTCAGGCTCCGGCACCTGGCGCGGCACTATGTGCACGGGCACGTGGACGGCGGAAAGGATGTAAAGTGCCGTGTCCCGGACGAGCAGCGACACATCGCGGTACGCGATGCGGCTGGTCCCGGGGCACGAGAGTTAGCCGACCGCCGCCCCATATTCCGCGTCGGTCACCGGCTCCAGCCAGGTCGAGAACACGCCGTCGAGCGCTTCCTGCATGGCGATGTGGGTCATGCCGTTGGTCGGCGTGGCGCCGTGCCAGTGCAGCTCGCCCGGCGGAATCCAGACGGTGTCGCCGGGGCGGATCTCCCTGACGGGGCCGCCCTTGGACTGGACCCGGCCGACTCCCGAAATCACGTAGAGCGTCTGCCCGAGCGGATGGTGATGCCAGTTGGTGCGCGCACCCGGCTCGAACGACACGCGCGAGCAGTTCAGCCGCGCCGGCGCGGGCGCCATGATCACGGGGTCCTGAAGGACCGTGCCGGTGAAGTGTTCCTTGGGCGCACGGCGGGTCGGCCGCGTGCCTGCGACAGTGATCTCCATGGGGTAACCTCGCTTGCTGTCTGTTACTTTTTGCTTGCGGCGTAGCGCGCCTTGGTCTCGGCGTTCATGGGATAGAGGCCCGGGAGCACCGCGCCGTTGTTCACCTCGTTGACGATCCAGGCTTCCATCCGCTCCTGCTCGACACTCTCATTGAGCACGTGTTCGAGCATCGCCTGCGGGATCAGCACGCAGCCGTCCTGGTCGGCGACCACGATGTCGTTCGGGAATACCGCAACGCCGCCGCAGCCGATCGGTTCGCCCCAGCCGACGAAGGTCAGGCCGGCAACCGACGGCGGCGCGGCATAGCCGTCGCACCAGACCGGCAGGTTGGTGCCGAGCACGCCCTCGACGTCACGCACGACGCCGTCGGTGACGAGTGCTGTGACGCCGCGCTTCATCATGCGCGCGCACAGGATGTCGCCGAAGATTCCGGCATCGGTGATCCCCATGGCATCGACCACGGCGATGCAGCCCTCCGGCATTGCTTCGATCGCGGTCCGAGTCGAGATCGGCGACGACCAGGATTCCGGCGTCGCCAGATCCTCGCGCGCCGGCACGAAGCGCAGCGTGAAGGCCGGTCCCACCAGGCGCGGCAGACCCGGGCGCAGCGGACGCGCGCCGCGCATCCAGATGTTGCGCAGGCCCTTCTTCAGCAGGACCGTGGTGATGGTGGCGGTGGTGATGCCGGCGAGGGTCTTGCGGGCTTCGGGGGACAGCGACATGGAAACAGACGAGCTCCGGATGGGCGGGAATGAACGCGCGCATCTTGCGAGGTGCGGGCGTGCCGTCAAGGGCCAAGAAGGTACCAATCATGCAGAGCCGCAGCGCTGTTATGCGTTGCGATAACAAGGCTTTATCGTCTTCCCCTGCATTAATTTATTGGACTTGGGGGCGCATTTACGCGAAGCAGGAAGAAGCGGAACTCAAGGCCGAGCCCGCGTATCTCCAGAAGCCCGATTTCGACAGCCCATGTCCGCGACGCTTGCCCCGCCCCGCCTTCTGCCCAGTGGCGACAGCGCCGTCACGGTTGAATTCAGCCGTACCATCGACGACGCCGCCAACCAGCGCGTGCTGGCACTCGACAAGGCGCTCGCAGCAAGCCCCATCGACGGCGTCACCGAGTCCGTGCCGACCTATCGCTCGCTGCTGGTGCACTACGACCCCGTCAAGATCGGCTTTGACGCACTCGGCGACAAACTGCTCGCGCTCGCCAGCCAACCGTTGCCGCCGGCCACCAATGCGCGCCGCTGGCGCATTCCCGTCGCCTATGGCGGCGAGCACGGCATTGACCTCGAGGATGTCGCGAAGGCGCTGAACACCACGCCCGACGACATCGTCGCCCGCCACGTCGCCGGCGACTATAAGGTTGCCATGATCGGCTTCACGCCGGGCTGGTCCTATCTCAGCGGCCTCGACAAGTCCCTGCAGATGTCGCGGCGACAGAATCCGCGGCTGCTGACGCCTGCCGGCACGATCTCGATCGGCGGCATCCAGGCCGGAATCCAGTGCCTGGCTGCGCCCAGCGGCTGGCACCTGCTTGGCCGCACGCCGGTGCGGACCTATCAGCTCCACCGCAATCCGACCTTCCTCACCGAACCCGGCGATCGCGTGACGTTTTTCGCAATCGACCATAAGACGTTCGAGGAACAGGATCGCGCCGCCGAGGCCGGCGAGATCATTGCCGAGCAGGTGGTCGCATGAGCCAGCTTGTGATCGCCAGCATCGGGCCTGCAAGCTCCGTCCAGGATGGCGGACGCCACGGAGCGCAACGCTATGGCCTGACAGTCAGCGGAGCGATGGACCGCCTGTCGCTCGCGGCAGCGAACACGCTTGTCGGCAACGAACCGTTCGCCGCCGTTGTCGAGGTAGGCCCGTTCGGCGCCTCGTTCACCGCCCGCGACGGCGCCGTGCGCGTCGCAATTTCAGGCGCGCCGCGCAATGCGGACGTCGCCGGCAGTCCGGTCGGCATGGACACATCAGTGACGCTGAAGGATGGCGAGACGCTGACGCTGGGTTTTGCTCGCGGCGGTGCGTTCACCTATCTGGCGATCGAAGGCGGGATCAAGGGCGAGCCGGTGTTCGGTAGTCTCGCGGTCAACGCCCGTGCCGGCCTCGGCAGCCCCTATCCGCGCCCGCTCCAGGCCGGTGACGAATTATCTGTCAGCGCCGCAAGCGGTGCGCCGGAGTTGCGCATCGAACTGCCGAAGCTATCGAGCGGTCCGATCCGCGTCCTGCTGGGACCGCAGGACGACGAGTTCGACGACGCCAACAAGGCGCTGTTCCTCGACAGCGAATGGAAGATCTCGGCGACCTCCGATCGCATGGGCTACCGGCTCGAAGGCCCCGCGATCAAGCATCTGCACGGCCACAACATCGTCTCCGACGGCACGGTCAACGGCAGCATCCAGGTGCCCGGCAACGGCGCGCCGATCGCGCTGATGATGGACCGCGGCACCTCCGGCGGCTACCCGAAGATCGCAACCGTGATCACGGCCGATGTGGGCCGCCTCGCGCAGACCTCGGCAGGAACGGCATTCCGCTTCAAGGCGGTCAGCATGGCCGAGGCGCAGGACGAGGCGAAGAAATTCGCGCAAACCATCCGCAGCCTGCCCGATCGCCTGCGCTCTGCCGACACCGCCGCGCTCAACATCGAAGCGCTCAGCGATGCCAACGTCGCGGGCTATGCTGTGAGTGCCGTCGATGCCGGGACCTGGCAGGTTGCGGCCGAGCCGTAAACGACAAGAAGACCAAAGCCGGAGGACACCATGAAGACGATCGATCTCAATTGCGATCTCGGTGAAGGTTTTGGCGCGTGGGAGATGGGCAACGACGCTGCGATGATCGAGCTGGCGAGCTCGGTCAACGTCGCCTGCGGGTTTCATGCCGGCGACCCCGACATCATGCGCCGGACAGTCGAGCTTGCGAAGGCGCGCGGCGTCTCGGTCGGCGCACATCCCGGCTATCGCGACCTGCACGGTTTTGGCCGGCATCCGATCGCGGGGCTAAAAGCCTCCGAGATCGAGAACCTCGTCGCCTACCAGATCGGCGCGTTGCAGGCGATCGCGACGGCCGCCGGCCACAAGGTGACGCATGTGAAGGCGCATGGCGCGCTGTCCAACGTCGCCTGCGAGGACGACATGACCGCGAAGGCGATCGCAGCCGGCATCAAGGCGGTCGATCCCGGCCTGATTTTCGTCGTGCTCGCCAACTCGAAGTTGGTGAAGGCTGGCGAAGACGCCAATCTGCCGATGGTGCACGAGGTGTTCGCCGATCGCGCCTATGAGGATGACGGCAACCTCGTCTCGCGCAAGAAGCCTGGCGCGGTGCTGCACGACGCCAAGGCCATTGCCGACCGCGTAGTGCGCATGGTGCAGGATGGCGCGGTGGTCTCGGTGACAGGCAAGGTCATCAAGATGCGCACCGACACGGTCTGCATCCACGGCGATACGCCGGGCGCAGTCGACATCGCGCGCGGCCTGCGTCAGGCCTTGAAGAATGCGGGAATCGAAGTGGCGCCGTTCAAGCGCGGGGCGTGATCAGAACGGGTGTACCGAGAGCGTGCCGAACACGATGGCCGCGATGACGGCGAAGGCGCTGTACATCGCGGCATGATGCATGCTCGCCGCGGTCCGCCGCGAGAGCGAGCGCGCGTAGAAGTGCAGCCTGGCTTCCGCCGATAGTTCGCGCATGGTCGATCTCCAACGCCCCATTTCCGGGATTATGAAGGATCAATCCGGGTGGTGGGCAAGACACCCGCGGAAATAGCTATGCGGGTTCTCCTAAGAAGCCCAATCGAAGATGCAAATTCTCCTCGCGGGCGGGTTCCGAGCATCTTATTCGTTAAAGTCCGAGGCGATCGGAACCGACTGGCCCGCCTGTGCTCGTTGCCGCGCCTTAATACACGTCAGCCTGGAAGCGGCCGGTCTTCTTGAGCTCGGCGACAAAACTGACGGCTTCGTCGGTCGAACGTGCTCCGAACTGGGCGACGATGTCGACCAGTGCACGCTCGACGTCCTTGGCCATGCGCTTGGCATCGCCGCAGATGTAGAGATGCGCGCCCTCGGCAAGCCACGTCCACAACTCGCGGCCGACCTCGCGCATGCGGTCCTGCACGTAGAACTTCTTCTCGCCGTCGCGCGACCAGGCCAGCGACATGCGCGTGAGCAGACCGGAGGTCTTCATCGCGTTGAGCTCCTCCTGGTAGAAGAAGTCGCAATCGCTGCGCTGATGGCCGAAGAACAACCAGTTCTTGCCGGGCGCACCGGTCGCCTTGCGATCGAACAGGAAGGCGCGGAACGGCGCTATGCCGGTGCCGGGACCGATCATGATGACCGGCGTCTTCGGATCCTGCGGCAAGCCGAAGCCGTGCGCCTTTTGCACATAGACCTTGAGCTTCTCGCCCTCGCCGATGCGCTCGCCGAGGAAGGTCGAGGCGACACCGATGCGCTTGCGTTTGCCGATGATGTAACGCACGGAGTCCACCGTCAGCGACAGTTTTCCGGGTGTCGCGTTGTGCGACGAGGAGATCGAATAGAGCCGCGGCTGGAGTGGCTCCAGCGCCTCGACGAAGGCCTCGGGGTGCGGACGCGTGCCCGAAAACTTCTGCAGCGCCGCCATGACGTCGAGCGTAGCGGCATCGCCATCGGGATCCTCGCCCTGCGCCAGCGCCCGCGCCTTCTCGCGTTGCGCGCCGCCGGTGATGAAGGAAAGCAGCTCGAACAGCGTGTCGGGCGCCGGCGACAACGAGACGTCGTCGATCAGCACCTCGCGCAACGTCTTGCCATTGACCTTCGTGGTGTGAGAGGCGCCGAGCAACGCGATGATCTGGTCGACGAGGCCGACCTCGTTGCGCGCAAACACGCCAAAGCTGTCGCCGACGGTATAGTCGAGCTTGCTCTCGGAGAGATCGAACTCGACGTGATAGGTTTCCTTCTCCGACTTTCCCTTGTTGAGAAGACGACGCGACAGGAAGGTCGCCGCAACAGGGTTGTCGCGTGAGCGGCCGGGCTCGGCGATCGTCACGGTCACGGCAGGGGCTGCCACCGCGTCTTGCTTGTCGGACGCCTTGGCCATCGGCGTCTTGTCCAGCTCTTCGTACAGCGACTTCAGCATCCGCGCGGTTTCCTTGCCGCCGGGGACGCAAAGGTTGAGCCGCGCTTCACTGCGGCCCGCGATCGCCTCCGAATAGTCGTGGCAATTGTAGCCGCACTGGCCGCAATCCTGCTGCGCCATCGCCGCCATCATCTTGCGGCGCACGGGACGGCCCTCGGCGAGTTTCATCCGATCCGCGATCGGCATGGTCTGGTCGTGCCACGGAGATTCGCCGTCGTCGCCGTCACCGGCTGCGCCTTGCAACACGGCGGCGCCCTGCTCGGCCGACAGCGGCGCTGCTGCATCGGGCGACAGAAGCCCGGCAAAGAAGCCGTTCAGCCAGGAGCGTTGCGCGTCGGAGAACGGAGCGCTCGTGGGAATGATGTCGAGTTTCGGCGGAGGGCTGATCTGGTTCATGAAGACACCTCGGCATCGGCAAGCTTGCGCAGCGTCTCGCCGTCGTGGCGGCGCGCAAAGGACAGGAACGTTTCGTCGGGAGACGAGCGATGGGCGATATAGGCCTTGAGCAGCCCTTCGACCGTCTTCGGCGCGTCTTCGGCCTTGAGGTCGTGATAGATCTCCTGCCCGACATCGGCATCGGGGCCAAACCCGCCGCCGGTGAAGAGATGATAGCCCTCGACCGTGTCCTCCTCGTTCACCGGCACGCGTGCTCCGATCAGGCCGATGTCGCTGATGTAATGCTGCGCGCAGGAATGGTGGCAGCCGGTGACGTGGATGTTGACCGGCTTGTCCATCTCGACGCGCGGCTCGCACCAGTCGCCGATCTCGGCGGCGTGGCGCTTGGTATTCGCCGCGGCAAAGCGGCAGCCGGCATTGCCGGTGCAGGCGATCAGGCCGGCGCGGATGTGCGAGGCCTCGGCCGCGAGCCCGATCTGCTTGATCGCTGCGACGGCAAGCTCGACATTCTCGTCGCGCACCCCTGATATCAGCAGGTTCTGCCAAACCGTCAGGCGGATATCGCCGTCACCGAGGTCCTGCGCCACCTTGGCGAGGCTCCGCATCTGATCGCAGCTGATCTTGCCGAGCGGCACCGACACGCCGATCCAGTTCAAACCGTCCTGCTTCTGCTTGTGTACGCCGATATGCGCCATGCGGTCCGCGGCCGGCCGCGGCGCACACGCCTCTTCCGGCACGCGCGTAAACGGCTTCTTCAGCCGCTCCTCGACGAGCTTGAGAAAGCCGTCATGGCCCATGGCATCAAGCACGTATTTCAGCCGCGCCTTGTTGCGGTTGGTGCGGTCGCCGTGCTCGATGAACACGCGCACGATGGCGTCGGCAACGACCGTGGCTTCTTCAGGCTTGACGACGATGCCGGAATATTTGGCGAAATCCTTATGCCCGGTGATGCCGCCAAGGCCGAGGCGGAACCAGACCCCGGGCTCGACGCCGAAACCGTCCTTCACTTCAAAGGCCGTGAATGCGATGTCGTTGGTCTCCTCAAGCACGGCGATCCTGCCGGCACCGTCGAAGGCGACGTTGAACTTGCGCGGCAATCCGTACAGCGAGCGATCGTTCAGGATGTGGTAGTGCCACTCGCGCGCATAGGGCCGCGTGTCGATCAGCTCCTGCGGATCGATGCCCGCCGTCGGTGTCCCCGTCACATTGCGGATGTTGTCGGCGCCTGAGCCGCGCGAGCACAGGCCGAGGTCCTGAACGCCCTCGATCAGCTTCACGGCGTTCTTTGGCGGGATCTCGCGAAGCTGCAGATTGGCGCGCGTCGTGACGTGGCTGTAGGGCCCGCACGTTTCATCGGCGAGATCGGCAAGGCCGGACAGCTGCCAGTGCTTCATGATGCCGTTCGGAATCCGCAGACGGCACATGTAGGAGTCCTGCGTCGGCGCGACGTAGAAGATGCCGTAATAGCGCCAGCGGAAATTGTCCGCCGGGCTTGGCGGCGTATTGTCGAGCGCCTGCTGGCGGAGACGCGGATAAGCATCGAAGGGATGCTCGTCGCGCTTGATCTTCTCCTGGTCGGCGAGCTTCTTGCCCGCGGCGATGACCTTGTCCTGCGCCTTGATGTGCACGGCATCGGGGCCGGTCGGTTCGGGGCTCGCCTTGCCGGCGCCGCCGAGACCGCGGCCGACCCGGCTGATCTGCAAACCGCTCGTGAAGCCTTCGAGATAGCGTTTCTGGTCGTCGGTAAAGTCGACTGAGACGGTGTCGATTTTCATGGTCAGTAACGAAGCTCCTGCGGCCACCTGGGTGTCGACGGAAAGTGCACGACCCGCGAGGAACTCGGCTGGCTTGATAGCCGGCTCTGCACCCAACGGTCCGATCAGCTTCGTTGCTGCGGGACTGGCTCAGCAGGCACCTGTGACAGGCTGGCCGCACTGCAACATTCAAGTTGCGTGCCAGCTTTGATGAAATGAAACTTGGTGCAATATCAGATGATTAGGCGCGCCCTAGGGAACTCGCGTCTCTGGAATTCTTATGAAATTCGAGCAGTCGGCCTAAAATTTAGACGCTGATCTCCAGCGCCCAAAAACAATGCAAACGCGAATCAGGCCTTCCAGCGGCCCACCTCGAAGGCCGCAAGATGCCCCCGAATATTCGCGGGATCAAAAGCGGGGCCGGCAAATGCGCCGAATGCCGCGGGGGCTTGCGTGGGCGGCCGTCGGCCGAGAGCGCCGTCGTAGAGGTCGGGCCTGAACACCGCCATCGCTGTCTTGACGCCGTCCGAACTCAACGCCGTCTGCCCCCAGCGCACCATCTGCGCATAGAGCCAGGCGGCCTGGACCGGATCGGGGCGCCCTGCCTCTTCGCGTCCCACCAGAAGGTAGCTGCCACTCTCGCGAAAGGTGCCGTCCGGCGAAATCTTGAGGCGTCCCGTGAGGGTGCGCTGGATGACTTCGGCGTCGACTCCGATCCGTTCGGGCTGCGCCAGGATCCGCGCCGCTTCGGTTCGGTTTTCCGGATGCTCGATGAACTCGGCCGCCTTCACCGCGGCGCGCACGAGGCTAGCGACCACGTCGGGATGCTTGTCGGCCCAGACCTGGCGAACTGCCAGCACCTTCTCCGCCGCGTGGGCGAGGATGTCGGAGACGAAATGCAGGATATGGCCGATGCCGAGATCGACCGCGATCGAATTCCAGGGCGCGCCGACGCAGAACGCATCGACGTGGCCGTTGGCAAGACTGTCGACCATGTAGGGCGGCGGCAGCACCACGAGGCGCACATCCTCGTCGGGATCGACGCCGGCCGCCGCCATCCAGAACCGCAATTGGTAATTGTGGGTGGAGAACGGGAAGGTCATGCCGAAGGTCAACGAATCGGCTCCCGCCTTGCGCCGTTTGGCGACAACGCGTGCCAACGCTTTTGCCGTAGCGAGCGGATCGAAGCGATCGCCGTCGATCTCCTCCATCAGCGCCGCATGAAGCGCCGGCGACACCGTGATCGCGTTGCCGTTGACGCCGAGATTGAAGGGCGCCGCGATCGGCACCTTGACGTGACCGAGCCCGAGCGAGGACGCGATTGCGACCGGCGCCAAGAGATGCGCGGCATCGAACAGGCCGATATTGAGTTTGTCGCGGACGTTGGACCAGGAGACCTCGCGCACCAGCTCGACCTCAAGCCCTTCGGCCGCGGCGAAGCCCTTGTCGACGGCAACGATCAGCGCTGCGGCATCGACCAGCGGAATGAACCCGATGCGGAGAGGAGCGGTCATTTCAGCATCTCCGACGCGGTGATGATCGACTGCGCGATCTCGCCGATTTTCTTCTTCTCGCGCATCGCAGTGGAGCGCAGCAGCACATAGGCCTCGTCCTCGGTGAGGCCCTTCACCTTCATCAGGATGCCCTTGGCCTTTTCGATGATCTTACGATCCTCGAGCTGCGACTTGGTGCGCTCCAGCTCCTCCTGGAGTTTTGCGAAGGCATTGAAGCGGGACACGCAAAGATCGAGGATCGGCTTGATGCGTTCCTTCTTCAACCCGTCGACGATGTAGGCGGAGACCCCCGCTTCCACGGACGCCTGGATCGAGGATGAATCGCTCTGATCCACGAACATCGCGATCGGCCGCTTCACGGCGCGGCTGACCTGGAACATCGCCTCCAGCACGTCGCGGCTGGGATTTTCGAGATCAATCACGATGATGTCGGGGTCGACCGCATAAATACGGGCGAGCAGGCTCTGCATTTCACGGATATGGACGATCTGCGTGAATCCGGCCTCCCGCAACCCTTCTTCGAGGATCGCAGCCCGGATCGGGCTTTCGTCGACGATCACGATTTTGGGTGACTGTTCGGCGCTCATAGCTCACTCACGGCAGGTGATTCACCCATAGCACGCCGGAGGGCCCTGCAAAGGGTTGTAATTATGGGCAATTGGGACTAGCTCAGGCCCGTCAATCAGGCAGATTTGGATATGGATCAGACGGCTGCGCCCAAGGTCAGCTTCGTGTCGCTCGGGTGTCCCAAGGCATTGGTGGATTCCGAGCGTATCATCACGCGCCTGCGCGCCGAGGGCTACGAGCTCGCCCGCAAGCATGACGGGGCCGACATCGTCATCGTTAACACCTGTGGTTTCCTCGATAGCGCCAAGCAGGAATCGCTCTCGGCGATCGGCGAGGCCATGGCCGAGAACGGCAAGGTAATCGTGACAGGTTGCATGGGCGCCGAACCCGAGCAGATCGAGCAGGCCTATCCCGGTGTGCTCTCGATTACCGGCCCGCAGCAATATGAGAGCGTGCTCGACGCCGTGCACCGCGCACTGCCACCGGCGCACAATGCGCATCTCGATCTGGTGCCGCCGCAGGGCATCAAGCTGACGCCGCGTCACTACGCCTATTTGAAAATCTCCGAAGGCTGCAACAACCGCTGCACTTTTTGCATCATTCCAAAACTGCGCGGCGACCTCGTCTCGCGACCGGCCAATGATGTGCTGCGCGAGGCCGAGCGCCTCGTCGATGCCGGCGTGAAAGAGCTGCTGGTGATCTCGCAGGACACCTCGGCCTATGGCGTCGATCTGAAATACGCCGAGAGCCCGTGGAAGGATCGCCAGGTCCGCGCCAGATTCCTCGATCTCGCGCGCGAGCTCGGCGAATTCGGCGCCTGGGTTCGGCTGCAATATGTCTACCCCTATCCGCATGTCGACGAGGTCATCGCCTTGATGAATGAGGGCAAGGTGCTGCCCTATCTCGACATCCCGTTCCAGCATGCAAGCCCCGAGGTGCTGAAGGCGATGAAGCGCCCGGCCGCGCAGGACAAGACGCTGGCGCGGATCAAGCGCTGGCGCGAAGAGTGCCCCGATCTCGCCTTGCGCTCGACCTTCATCGTCGGCTTCCCCGGCGAGACCGATGCCGATTTCGCCTATCTGCTCGACTGGCTGGACGAAGCCGAGATTGATCGGCTCGGCTGCTTCAAATACGAGCCGGTCGCAGGCGCAACGTCGAACGCGATCGGGAATCCTGTTGCGGAAGAGATCAAGCAGGAGCGCTACAACGCGCTGATGGCCCGCCAGCAGAAGATCTCAGCGCGCAGGCTGAAGCGCAAGGTCGGCACGCGCCAGCAGATCATCATCGATGAGGTCGGTCCGACTGTTTCGAAAGGCCGCTCCAAGGCCGATGCGCCCGAGATCGACGGCGCGGTTTACCTGTCGAGCCGCCGCCCCTTGCGCGTTGGCGAGATCGTCACCGCGAAGATCGAGCGCGCCGACCAATACGACCTGCACGGCAGCGTCGCGGGATTCTGACGGCGCTTCGTCACACCAGCCATTTCGGCACCCAGCGCTCCGGTCGCGGCGCACGGACAAGATCAGCTTGCGCCTCGGACAGCTTCGCAGGCTCGCCCGCGATGCTCGGTCGCGCATCGTATTCGAACTTCGGCATGACCCGGCCGTCGGCATAGAGTCCGAACTTTATGGCGTGCCACAGCCCGAGCTCGGGCTGCGCGCGGTGCATCTCCTCACGCAGATCGCGCAGCAGGGATTCGATCGAGCCGGCTTCCTCGAACGGCTGCGGCCCGCGCGTCAGGACGCGCGCCTCGTATTGCTTGCCGACGATCGCGATCTCGAAGTTCGTCTTGTCCCAAGGTTTCTTGTCCCTAGGCAGATGCGCGGCGAGGCGCCAGCCGAGCTCGGCCATCAAGCGATGATTGGCCCAGTAGTCTTCGCGATCCCGGCTCCATTTTTCCACGAAGCCGCGAAAATCGGGCAGCTCCGACGAATTGTCATCGGGCGGCGCCGCCTCCCCGGTCGGCCGTCCGGCGAGCCATTGCGCGAGTTCGACCGTCTGGCATTCGACGTCGTCATGCGGCCGCAGATCGTGCCACGCCTTGTCGAATTGTTGCGATGTCAGTTTTGCGAGCAGGCCATCGAGGCTCGGCGCCAGCAGCTCGTGGTTGCCCTCGGAGCCAAGCCCCACGATCGGCGGATTGTCGCGGTCAAGACCCGCGCCATACCAGCCGCCGACGGCCGAGCCATCCGGCAGCCGCATGAACAGCGAAAACCTGTCGCGCAAGGGACTGCCGTCGAAGATCGGCGCCTGATCGGAAAACTGGCCTTGCAGCGAGAAGCAGCCGACGCTGCCCCAGGGGCGCCCCTTCAGCCAGCCGGCGAAGTCGACCAAAAGGGATGGTGCCTCGATGCCCGGCGGAAACGCGCCGCGAATGCTGTCGAGGTCGATCGGGTAAGGCGTGTCGGACAAGGCTTTAAAACTATCTGGTTGGTCCCGCCCCTCTTGGTCTGAACCGTCATGCGTTCGGTTCGAACCAATTCGCGTTGGTCGATCACAAACGCGCTAGAGACGTGATAGTTTCTAGGCGCACGATCGATAAAATTCAATCGTGCGAGTGACATCCGGCGCATCGTGCCGCGCGCAACCGCATACGAGTTGCGCCTCTTCGTCACCCGCGACGTCACAACCGCTACACGCCGAGCAAGCCACGGATCTGACCTGCCCCATGCACGCTGGCCGGGTGATCTGTAAAACGCGCGCTTGACAAGCCCCGCCATTCGCCTGTATTGCCGCGCCCCATGATCAACGCTCGGACCCATCAGCGCATCGAAATGCTCCGCCGTCGCTTCCGCGACGATGAGAGGGTGCGCCATGTCCGACGACGCCGCTGAACCACTGAATTCAGCCCAGTTTTCGAGAAGGCCGCACCCGCAAGGTGCGGCCTTTTTGCATTTCGCGCGCATTTTTGATCCGCCTCCAGAGGAGTTCGACATGACCACGCACCCGTATGACGCGCTGATGGACATCACCGCTCGGCCCAAGGCCGTGTTCGTCCGCGGCGCCGGCTCCTACCTCTGGGACGACAGCCGCAAGCGCTATCTCGATTTTGTGCAGGGCTGGGCCGTCAACTGCCTAGGCCACTCCCCACCCGCGATCGCCGACGCGCTCGCCGCGCAAGCCAAGCGGCTGTTGACGCCGAGCCCGGCCTTCTACAACGAGCCCAGCCTGAAGCTCGCGCAGGCGTTGGTCGCAAACAGTGCGTTCGACCAGGTGTTCTTCGCCAATTCCGGCGCGGAAGCCAACGAGGGCGCGATCAAGCTCGCGCGCAAATATGGCAGCCTGCACAGAGGCGGCGCGTTCGAGATCATCAGCTTCGAGGGTGGCTTCCACGGCCGGACGCTGGCGACGATGTCGGCCTCGGGCAAGAAGGCCTTTGAGCCACTGTTCGAGCCGAAGGTCGCCGGCTTCAAGAAGGCGAAGCTCAACGACATCGCTTCGGTCGAAAGGCTGATCAACGACAACACCGTCGCTGTGATGCTCGAGCCGATACAGGGCGAGTCCGGCGTGTGGCCTGCAACCGATCAGTTCTTGCAGGAGTTGCGCGCGCTCACCGACGCGCACGATCTCCTGCTGATCTTCGACGAGATCCAGACCGGCATGGGCCGGACCGGCAAGCTCTTCCACTACGAGCATACGGGCATCGCGCCCGACATCATGACTCTCGGCAAGGGCATCGGCGGTGGCGTGCCGCTCGCAGCCCTGCTCGCGACCGAACGCGGGGCCTGCTTCGAGCACGGTGATCAGGGCGGCACATTCAACGGCAACCCGATCATGTGCGCGGCAGGACTTGCGGTGCTCAACGAGGTCAGCAAGCCGGACTTCCTCAAGGCGGTCACCGAGACAGGCTTGCTGCTCGAAAGCGAATTGCAAAAGGTCTCCGCCCGGCACGGCCTCGGCGAGGTGCGCGGCCGCGGCCTGTTGCTCGCGCTCGACCTCAAGCTGCCGATCGCACCCGGCATCGTCGCGCAGGCGTTCGAGGCCGGCGTGCTCCTCAACGCGCCGCAGGTCGACACGCTGCGCTTCATGCCGGCGCTGAACGTCACGCGGGCCGAGATCGCCGAGATGATCGGCTGCCTCGACGGGATTTTGATCAGGGCCGGCGCGGCACGGCGGGTGGCGTAAGGCCTGCCTCGTACCCCCGAACGCAGCGCAGCGCCCCTTCGCGGTGCGCTGCAAAGCCGGGACACGGGAGCAGATGACGACGGAAGAACTACGGCTTCAAGATCGACGCGCCCGTGGTCTTGCGGCTTTCGAGATCGATATGCGCCTTGGCGGCGTCCTTGAGCGCGTAGGCGTGGTTGATCGGCACGTGCAGCTTGCCATTGATGACAGCAGCGAACAGCGTGTCGGCGCCTTCCAGCAACTCCTTGCGGGTGCCGACATAGTCGTTGAGCTTCGGTCTCGTCGCAAACAGCGAGCCATGTGCGTTGAGTTCGGCGATCGAAAACGGCGGCACCGGGCCTGAGGCATTGCCGAAGGAGACGAACATGCCGCGCGGCTTGAGGCAGGATAGCGAGCCCGGGAAGGTCGCTTTGCCGACGCCGTCATAGACGACGTCGCAGCCCTCGTTGCGGCTGATTTGTTTGACGCGCGCGACGAAGTCTTCCTCGTTGTAGAGGATGACGTGGTCGCAGCCATTGGCCTCGGCAAGCTCGGCCTTTTCGCGCGAGCCGACGGTGCCGATGACGTGGGCGCCCATTGCCCTCGCCCATTGGCAGGCGAGCAGGCCGATGCCGCCGGCCGCGGCATGGATCAGCACGCGATGATGCGGCTCGACCTTGAAGGTCTTGTGCAGGAGATACCAGACGGTCAGCCCCTTCAGCATCAGCACGGCGCCCTGCTCGTGGGTGATGTGGTCGGGTAGCTTGACCAGTTTCTCCCAAGGGATATTGCGCTCGCCGGTATAGGCGCCAAGGTTGTAGTAGTAGGCGACGCGGTCGCCGGGATGAAAATTGGTCACGCCCGACCCGACAGCAACGACTTCGCCCGAGGCCTCGTTGCCGGCGATGAAAGGCAGCCCGGGCGCCTTGTACAGGCCGGTGCGGTAATAGACGTCGATGAAGTTGAGGCCGACCGCATGCTGGCGGATGCGCACCTCGCCCGGGCCGGGCGCCGGAACATCGACGCTCTCATAGACCAGGACCTCGGGGCCTCCGACCTTGTGGACACGGACGGCTTTGGTCATCGCCTGACCTCCTCTTCTCGCAGGCCAGCGAAAGGCATCGCGCCCGCCTTGTCAACTCGACACCGGCTGGAATGGCTAGACCGACGGCTTGCCGGTTTTCCTGCGGTTGCGCTTCGCCAGCACGTTGAAGAATTCGACCGCCGCCGAGAACGCGATTGCGAAATAGATGTAGCCGCGCGGGATGTGGAACTGGAATCCGTCCGCCACCAGCGCCACACCGATCAGCACCAGGAACGCCAGCGCCAGCATTTTCGTGGTCGGATGCTCCGCGACGAATCGCGACACCGGCCCGGATGAAATGTACATGATCAGGCAGGCGATCACGACGGCCGCGATCATGATCTCGATGTCCTGCGCCATGCCGATCGCCGTGATGATCGAGTCCAGCGAGAACACGATATCGATGATCACGATCTGGACGATCACCCAGAAGAAGGCGTTACGAGGGGAGTTCTCGTCGCCCTCGCCGTCATCGGCTTCGACCTCACCATGAATCTCGTGCGTTGCCTTCGCGATCAGGAACAAGCCGCCGCCGATCAGGATGAGGTCGCGCCAGGAGGAGCCGTAACCCGAAAACGAAAACACCGGCGCGGTCAGGCCGATCAGCCAGACCAGCAGGCTGAGCAGGATGATGCGGAAGATCAGCGCCAGCGCGAGCCCGATCTGGCGGGCGCGATGCGCCTGATTCTCGGGGATGCGCGAGACGATTACCGACAGGAAGATGACGTTGTCGATGCCGAGCACGATCTCGAGTGACGTCAAGGTGAGGAGCGCGGCCCAGGCTTCGGGGCTTGTCAACAGGTGCATCATGCGAAGGATCTTGTCAGCCGTATCAATGCGTCGCTGAAGCTGATCCAGAGCGCGATCGCGCAGAGCGCGACAGTCACGCCGGTGCCAACGCGAAAGTCCATCTGCAGCGTGTAGAGGGAGAGCAGAGCCCAGATTGCGATCAGCGACATCGTCAGCCAGCGCAGCCGCACGACACGCACCGGATGCAGCACGTGGAACGGCACGAAGGTCAGCACCACCAGGCTTGCTACCAGCAGCGTCGACAGCAGCGGCGGCCAGTGCAGCAGGAACAGATAAAACGCCGCCGCATTCCACAGCGCCGGAAAACCGCGAAAATGATTGTCGTCGGCCTTCATGCGCAGATCGGCGAAATAGAGTGCGCTGGTGACGATGATGGCGACACCTAGCAAGGGTGCAGCGACCGGCAGCAGCAAGCCGCTGGCCACGATCGCATAGGCCGGCACGAACACGTAGGTGACGAAATCGACCACGAGATCGAGCACGTCGCCCGACCAGTTCGGCTGCACATCCTTGACGTTGAGCCGGCGCGCGATCGGCCCGTCGATCGCGTCGATAATGAGGGCGACGCCCAGCCATTGAAACATCGCCGCCCAGTGCTCGCGCACGGCCTCGAGCATTGCCAGCAGCGCGATCGCCGCACCGAACGCGGTGAAGATGTGCACCGAGAAGGCGGCGGCGCGGATCGCGGGCCTGGGCTTCACGGAATCCTCTTGGCTGTCCATGGCTTCTGCTATCAGAATGACACCGGTTTGCACATAAGCCATTGCGGCGCCCGGTCGCACAATTCGTCATAAAATCAAGGAAATATGAGCGGGCTTGAATTTGCCGTGGGGCGTGTCAAATGTCGTTCCATGACAGATGCATCGACACTCTTTGACGCGGCCGTGATCGGCGGCGGACCGGCGGGACTTAGCGCGGCCATCGCACTGGCGCAGGCGGGCGCACGGACCGCGCTGGTGGCGCGGCGCGTGCCCTATGCCGACAACCGCACCACCGCCCTGCTCGGTGCTTCCGTCGATCTCCTGGAAACGCTCGATGTCTGGTGGCGCTGCAAGGACAAGGCGGCATCTCTCGAAATCATGCGGCTCGTCGACGACACGGGCCGGCTGTTCCGCGCGCCGGAGGTCCGGTTCTCCTGCCACGAAATCGGCCTCGATGCCTTCGGCTACAACATCGACAACCACTCGCTGATGCTGGCGCTGGAAGCGCGCGCGGCCGAGTTGCCCGGTCTCGTCCGTTTCGATGACGAGGCCGAAACCGTTGTCATCGAAGCCGACGACGTCGCGATCCGCACCGCCGCCGCGCAATTCCTCTCTGCCCGTCTCGTGGTGGGCGCCGACGGCCGCCATTCGCTCTGCCGCGAAGCCTCCGGCATCACGGTGACGCGGCGCGAGCTGACCCAGACGGCGCTGACCTTCAACGTCGGCCACGCGCGCCCGCATCGCAACGTCTCGACCGAGTTCCACACGCCGCAAGGCCCTTGCGTGTTCGTGCCCCTGCCCGGCGACCGCTCCAGCGTCGTCTGGGTCTCGGCGCCTGCGGACGCCGAACGGCTTCGCGGCCTGGGCGACGCGGAGCTGTCCGCCGCGATCGAGAAGCAATCGCATTCCATTTTAGGCCGCATGACGGTGGAGCCCGGACGCAACCTGTTCCCCCTGGCAATCGAACGCCCCAAATCCTTCGGCCGCGACCGCATCGCGCTGGTCGGTGAAGCCGCCCATGTGGTTCCCCCGATCGGCGCCCAGGGTCTCAATCTCGGCCTGCGAGATGCCGCCGACATTGCCAGGCTCGCAGGCGACGCCATCGCATCGAGTCAGGATCCCGGCGCAGCCGACGTGCTCAAACGCTACGACCGGGCCCGGCGTCCGGACATTCTGAGTCGGACCTTTGCGATCGACATCGCCAACCGCTCCCTGCTCAACGATTTCCTCCCGCTCCAGCCGGTCCGCGCGGTCGGCATGCACCTGCTCGGCGCGTTCGGCCCACTCCGGCGTTTTGCGATGCGCGAGGGCCTGACGCCGACGTGGCGGCGCTAAGGTTTAAGGAAACGCCAGCCGGCCGGTCTGGATCGCCCACATCACGCTGGTCAGCGTGACCACGGACGCAAACGTTCCGAGCAGCACCGCCACGGAGGCAGATTCGATCCAGGCGTCGTTCTGCCGGGCGATGACGAACACGTTCAGCGCCGGCGGCAGCGACGCCATCAGCACGGCGGTCGCGGCCCAGGGCTGCGCGAACGGACCGAACGCCAACATCAGGCCGAAAGCTGCGAGCGGATGGATCAGGAGCTTGACCGCGATCACGCCCGGCACTTCCCAGGGCACGCGGTCGAATGGGCGGAGCGCCACTGTCACGCCGAGCACGAACAGCGCGGTCGGGGCGGCTGCGTTCTGGAGGAAGGTGATGGTGCGGTCGAGCGCGACCGGCATCTCGATATGGAGCGATGCGAAGGCCGCGCCGAAGCAGGCCGACATGATCAGCGGGTTGAGCACGATCTGCTTCAACACGACGCCGAAGGCGTGCACGATCGAGGGATGGTCGCGGTCGGAGAGCTCGATCAGCAACGGCACGATCGTGAACAGGAAGATGCTGTCGCAGCAGAAAATCAGCGCGGTCGGCGCTGACGCCTTGGTTCCGAGCACGGCGAGCGCCAGCCCCGGCCCCATGTAGCCGATATTGCCGTAGCCGCCGGAGAGCCCGGCGAGCGTCGCCTCGCGCAGCGTCAGGCGGCCGAGAAATTTGCCGACGACCAGCGCCAGGGTGAATGCCGCAACTGTCGACAGCGTGGTCGCGATCAGGAACGGCGGGTTGTTCAATTCCGAGAACGGCGTCTTCGACATGATCGCAAACAGCAGCGCCGGCAGCGACACATAGAGCAGGAAGAAGTTCATCCAGGCGAGGCCCGATTCCGGCAGGGATTTGACCTTGCCGCAGGCGAATCCAACGAAGATCAAGCCGAAATAAGGTAGAGCGAGATTGAGGATATCGACCATTGATGAAGTGTTTTCTGAGGACATGGGGGCTATCTGCCCCGTAAGCGCGGGTTAATTCCAGATCAGGGCACTAGCATCGGCCACAATCCTGGTCTATCGACGGGGAATGATTAAAGCGCGGACCGCCAAATTCCAGATCGGACAGGTCGTGCGCCACCGGATCTTCTCGTTCCGGGGCGTGATCTTCGACATCGATCCGGAATTCAACAACACCGAGGAGTGGTGGCTGTCGATTCCCG
The DNA here is from genome assembly GCF_023073375.1 of Bradyrhizobium sp. 197. Lineage (NCBI taxonomy): Bacteria > Pseudomonadati > Pseudomonadota > Alphaproteobacteria > Hyphomicrobiales > Nitrobacteraceae > Bradyrhizobium > Bradyrhizobium sp. 197. The sequence goes on from NZ_JADPJJ010000068.1 coordinate 39,820, forward strand.
AGGAGGTGCGGCCCCACAAGGACCAGCCGTTCTATCACTTGCTCGCCGAAAACGCGGAATCGGAATACGTCGCCTACGTCTCCGAACAGAACCTGGTGCCGGACGATTCCGGCGAGCCGGTCCGGCATTCCCAGGTCACCGAGATCTTCATCAAGGACAAGGCCGGCGGCTATCGTCCGCGGAACCCGTCGCTGAACTGATCTTCGCTCGGACACATCTTCGCTCAGACAATATGGGTCAGAAAAAAGGCGCTCGAACCGAGCGCCTTTTTCATGTCCGGGATTGGGTCCCGATTACTTCTGGGCGGTCGGAGGTGCGCCGGGCGCGCCACCTTGCTGCTCGAGCTTCTTGCGCTGCTCGTCAGCCTTCTTCTGAAGCTCTTCCTGAAGCTTCTTCTGAGTTTCCTCGAAGACCTTCGGATCGGTCGGCGGACCGTCATAGGCCTTCTGGAATTCGCCGGCGAGCGGCAGCGGCAGGGTCAGCGGCGCGCCGTTGGCATTGATCGCCTGAACAACGAGGTTCTGGCCCTTCTTCATGTTGTTGATGAACTCGGGCGTGGCCTCGTAGTCGGACATGCAGCCGTTCTGGAAGCAGATCACATACGGGCTCTGCAACGGCGGATTGTTGTCCACGATGATGCGGGTGCCGTGCACCAGCTGCATGCCGAGCGGCAGCGTCACGCGCAGGATCTTCTTCGGCTCGCCTTCCGGCTCGATGATGACGGCCGCGATGACCGGCTGGCCCGACTCGATACGGCCGTCCTTGCCGGTGAAGCAAACTTGCTTGGCATTGGCGTCCTGGCCCTTGAGGCAGAACTTGGTCCAGGGGGCGTAGATCAGCTGGATCTGCTGATCCGCCGGCTGGGCCGCGCCCTGCTGCGCCGGAGCGCCCTGAGCGGGCGGCTGCTGGGCAGGTGCCTGAGCGGCCGGCGCCGGGGCCTTTGGGGCAGCCTTCGGAGCGGCTTTCGGGGCTGCCTTGGGCGCGGGTGCGCCCGGAGCCGGGGCCTGAGCCTCGGCGGCAAACGGGACGGCCAACGCCGTCGCCGTCAACAAGGCGAGAAGTCGCCCGCGCGGCCGGACGGACGCGGCCAAGTAACGGAAATTCATTGCGGAAAACCCTTTCTGAACGGGAAGTGCCCGAACCGCTTCGACGCACCGAACATGGCCGCCTTGGGCGCGGCTCTGTCCCCGTCAAATGAGGCGGACACGTGACGGGCTCGGCGCTCTTGCGCGATTGCGTGCCTTCTTAACGTGGCCGACGAAAAGATCAATGCCGACAAGCGTCTTTGACCGCGCCCTGACGTGCGTCCCCGGGAAATTCCCTGTGATAGGATTCAGGCCCCGCCGGTCCTCGAATCAACGTGTGCAGATGTTCATGTTCCAGCGCCTTATGGAGGGCCGTCTTGAAGGTCTGTGCGTCCGCCTCTGCGTCCTGGCTTTCGCCTTGGGGCTGCCGTTCGCCTTGGGATTCCCGGCAAGCGGCGCAGGGGCCGAGGAAGCCCACGCCATTGCCATGCACGGCGAGCCGGCGATGCCTGCCGATTTCACCCACATGCCCTACGTCAATCCTGATGCCCCCAAGGGTGGCCGGCTGACCTGGGGCGTTCTCGGCACCTTCGACAGCCTCAATCCCTTCATCGTCAAGGGACTGGCCGTGCAGCAGATGCGGAACTACGTGGTCGAGAGCCTGCTCGCGCGCGGCAATGACGAGCCGTTCACGCTCTACGGCCTGCTCGCCAGATCGGTCGAGACCGACGACGAGCGGAGCTTTGTCACGTTCCACATCGATCCCCGGGCCCGCTTCTCCGACGGCAAGCCGCTGCGCGCCGAGGACGTGCTGTTCTCTTGGCAGCTGCTGCGCGACCACGGCCGCCCCAACCACCGGCAATATTACAGCAAGATCGCAAGTGCCGAGGCACCAGATCCTCTCACCGTGCGCTTCGATCTCGCGGGGGCCAACGACCGCGAACTGCCGCTGATCCTCGGCCTGATGCCGATCCTGCCGAAGCATGCGGTCGATGTCGCGGCATTCGAGGAGACGACGCTGACGGGCCCGGTCGGCTCCGGCCCCTATCGCGTCACCGCCGTGAAGCCCGGCGCCAGCGTGACGCTCACCCGCAATCCCGATTATTGGGGCCGCGACCTCGCCATCAATCGCGGGCTCTATAATTTCGACGAGATCAGGCTCGACTATTTTCGCGAGGCCAACGGCCAGTTCGAAGCGTTCAAACGCGGCCTCTATGATTTCCGCATTGAGCACGAGCCGTTGCGCTGGCACAACGGCTACGATTTTCCCGCGGCGAAAAGCGGCGAAGTGATCCGCGACACCATCAAGCCGGGCGTGCCGCAACCTTCCGAATTTCTGGTGTTCAACACGAGGCGTCCCGTCTTCGCCGACATACGGGTGCGCCAGGCGCTGACGCTGCTGTTCGATTTCGAGCTGGTCAACCGCAACTACTTCTTCAACCTCTACTCGCGCGTCGCCGGCTATTTTGCCGGCTCGGACCTCTCGGCGTATGGCAAGCCTGCGGATGCGCGCGAGCGGGAGTTGCTCGAGCCGTTCGCCGCGCAGATCCCGCCAGACGTCCTGGACGGCAGCTACCGCCTGCCGGTGACCGACGGCTCCGGGCGCGACCGGACGACGCTGCGCGCGGCCCTGAAGCTGTTGTCGGAGGCCGGCTACGATCTCCACGGCACGCTGCTTCGCAATCGCGCGACCAAGGCGCCCTTCACCTTCGAGATTTTGGTCACGACCCGCGACCAGGAGCGCATCGCGCTTGCCTTCCAACGGGACCTCAAGCGCGCCGGCATCGAGCCGAGCGTGCGCTCGGTCGATCCCGTCCAGTTCGACCAGCGCCGGCTCTCTTACGAATTCGACATGATCCAGAATCGCTGGGACCAGTCGTTGTCGCCCGGCAACGAGCAATATTTCTACTGGGGGAGCGCTGCCGCCGACCATCCGGGCACCCGCAACTACATGGGTGCCAGGGATCCCGCGGTCGATGCCATGATCGCGGCGCTGCTGGAGGCCCGTGAACATACGGATTTCGCATCCGCGGTGCGAGCGCTCGATCGCGCTTTGATGTCCGGTTTCTATACAATCCCCCTGTTTAACGTATCCGAGCAATGGATCGCGCGCTGGAATCGGATAGAACGGCCAAAGGCCACATCGCTGTCCGGCTACCTGCCGGAGACGTGGTGGTCGAAGGGGCAGCCGCAAGCTGATCAAGCAAAGTGACGCAGTGAACCAGCCAACCGTATCGCCGACGCTCGACACGCTGTTTCAGCGCACGCTGACGCGGCAGCCGCATGCGCTCGCTCTGCTCGACCCCCTGAACAAGTTCCGGGTGACCGGGCACCAGCCGCGGCGTATGAGCTATGCCGAGGCTGACACGGCCATCGAGGCGCTGTCGGCCTATTTCGTCGAATCGGGCCTGCCGGCCAATTCCGTCGTCGCGATCCAGTTGCCGAATACGGTCGAGTTCGTGCTCACGGTGCTTGCCGCCCATCGCGCCGGCCTGGTCGTCGCCGTGCTGCCGCTGCTCTGGCGCCATGCCGAACTGACCGCCGCCCTGAACCGCACCGCGGCGCGCGCCATCGTCACCATGAGCACGGTCGACGGCGTCAGCTATGCCGATCTCGCAATGCATGCGGCCGCCGAAGCCTTCTCGATCCGCCATGTCTGCGGTTTCGGCACCGACCTGCCCGAAGGCATGGCCTCGCTCGACGATGTACTGGCCCGGACGCCCGGCACCGCGCGTACCGTGATCCAGGATGGCCGCAAGGCGGCGATGATCTCCTTCGACGTTACCGCGGAAGGCTTTCGTCCGGTGCCGCGTCCGCATTTCAGCCTGATCGCCGCCGGGCTCGCGATGTCGCTGGAAGCCGACATCAAGCAGGGCGCGACCGTGATGGCGGCATTCACGCCGATGTCGTTTGCCGGCCTCGCCTCCTCGCTTGCGGTGTGGCTGCTGTGCGGCGGCGCGCTGGCGCTGCATCATCCGTTCGAGAATGACGTGCTGGAGCAGCAGATCAACGAGCACGAATGCGACGTGCTGATCGCGCCGGCGCAGTTTGCCCAGCGGCTCGGCGATTCCGATATGGCGGCGCGGATGCCCACCTTGCGCAATGTCATCGGCCTGTGGCGCGCCCCCGAGCAAGTGGCGGCGAGCGAGGCCTGGATCGCGGCGCATGCACCGTTCACGGACGTCTATCTGTTCGGCGAGGCCGGATTGTTCGGCGCTCGGCGTGGCGAGGACGGCATGCCAGTGCCGGTGATGCCGGGACCGCACGGTGCGCCGCGCGAGCAGTCGGGCTCGTCGATCGCCGGCGAGATTCTGCTGACGCCGAAAGGCACGCTCGGCCTGCGCGGCCCAATGGTGCCGATCGCGGCGTACGCCCCGCCGCCGCCGGTCGGCGACACCCTGATCGCGCAGCCCCCACGCGACTATGTCGACACCGGCTATGCCGCGCGGCTCGACCGCCCCAGCGGGGCGATCTGCATCACCGCGCCGCCCTCCGGCATCATGGCCGTCGGCGGCTACCGCTTCCTCTCCAACGACCTACAGGAATGGGCGCGCCGGCTCGGCCAGGGCGCCCTCCTCACCGCGCTGCCCGACCGGCTCTCCGGTCACCGGCTGGCGGGCCGGGCCCAGGACAATGCCCGCGCCCGCGAAGCGCTCAACGAACTCGGGCTTAACCCCCTGATGGTCGAAGCTTTTCGCGACCGTTCCGGGCCGGTCTAGGCGCAGTTTCGACTAATCCATTGACGCTGCATTAAGGCGGGCGGACTAGATTGCGCAGCATTGATTGCATGATCAGAGTTGCTCGATGTCCCAGGCTGGCCCGATCCTGTTTGTGTCCAACGTCGAGCGGCCGGCCTTCATTGCGACGCTGGACGAGGCGCGATTCTTCCCTGTGGTCGACACCGGCTGGGCCGGCGCGGCGCGCGCGGTCGAAGAGCTGCAGCCGGCCATGGTTCTCGCCGCGATGCATGCCGGGCACGAGCCGCATCTGGCGCCGCTCGCCAGGAAGATCGCGGAGCAATCGCCTTACCTTCCCTTCGTGGCCCTGGACGCGGCGGGCGCGCTCCCGCACAACGCCCTGCCCTTCTCATCGCGCGGCGGCCATTCCGACCGCCTGATCGCGCGGCTTCGCGCCGCGCTACGCATTCGCACACTTCATGCCACGGTGTTGCGCCGGCTGCCGGAAGTGAAAGTCGCGCTGCCGGAGGCCGACCCCGCACGTGATGCCACGGTGCTCCTGATCGGCCGCGGCGCGGCTTACCCTGCGCTCTCTGTCGCGCTCGGCGAGCGCGTCGGGGTCGTCGGCGCGCTCTCGATCGAGGCCGCGGCCAAACATCTCAACACCCGCGACCTCGACGGCGTCGTGCTGGCCGAGGGTTTCACAGCCCGCGTGACGGATGCCTTCCTCACGGTGCTCGCCGAGGATACTCGGTTCCGCAGCCTGCCCGTGATCCTGACTGCGCACCAGCTGACGCAGACTTACGATCTGCCCAATCTCGAGCTGATCCCGGGCGACCCGGCGAAAGTCGCCGCCAACGCGCTGCCCTTGATCCGCCAGCACGCGATGGAAGCGCAACTGAGCCGCACGCTGCGCTCGATAGATGCCGGCGGCTGGCTCGACCCGCGCAGCGGCCTGCTCACGGTGGAAGCTTTTGCCCGCGATTTCGCCAAAGCGGTCGAGCAGACGCTGGCCCGCGGCGGCGGCCTCTCGGTCGCGCGCTTCGCCTTCGACCCCGGCAATTCCCGCGCCCAGCTCGATGCCGCCCGCATTCTCAGCCGCCTGATGAGGCAGATGGATTTTGGCGCGGCACAGAAGGACGGTTCGGTCATCGTCGCGTTCGCGGAAACCGACTTCCGCACCGCCCACATGATCGCCCGCCGCCTCTCCGCGGTGATGCGGCACACGTCGAACGGCAAGCACGAGATGCGCAGCGATCCCGTGGTCTCGGTGGACTCGCTGTCGCCGTCGGATACGGCAAGGTCGCTGCTCGGGCGGCTGTCCGCCGACGCGTCCCGCGCCGCGTCGTAGAGCACGAGCAGCCTCGGTTCGCTGATCTCATGCCCTTTTTGAACGTTCGCCGTAGAGCTCGGGCTGTTCAGGCCATCATGAGCTTGATCTGACCGTCTTCAAAGCTTCCCATCGCGAGAGCGTCGCGAGCCATCTTGTCGATGGCTGGCCAATTCGCGAGAAGATATCTCTGTGCCTGCAATTTCGTCGGGAAGGTGGTTTGCAAAATGCAGCTCTGTCGAGCGTTCCCATTCGCGATCTGAAAGGATACGGCTTGGGGGCCTTCAATGGTCTCTTGTTCGGTGGGTTCGGGAAGCTTGCGCATACTGCTCCTGCGTAGAATTTTTCGAATGAATTCGCTTGATATCTGCGGGTTCAGCGAACCGGCGGAATGACCACATCTAGTCGACGCAGGCGGTCCCAGTGGCGATCGTCTTGGCCTTCGCCAGGCGCTTCGGCCTATGCTCGAGGCGGGGCTGCGTGTTGCGGACGGCCTCGGTCAGCATCTGGCGGAGCTCAGCCTTCGTCATGGGAGCTTGCCGCGCGCTCGACTTCTGCCAGTTTGCCATGCCCCTTATATGGGGATGCTCGCGCTAAACGCCACTATTCTCCCCGGAGTATGATCGGGCCCCTCTGCATACGGGGTCATAAAAAACCCGCGGCCGGTGAACCGGTCGCGGGTCGTAAGAACCAGAGGCTCTGCCAGTACATCCGTGGTCAAAGCGACATAGCACTAATCGCGCAGCTTACACAGCGCGCAGATCCTCAGCAGCAGACTTGCCGGTCCGGCGGTCTGCAACGACTTCAAAAGAAACCTTCTGCCCCTCGTTGAGGGTGTTCATGCCGGCGCGTTCAACGGCGCTGATGTGAACGAAGACATCCTGGCTGCCCTCGTCCGGCTGAATAAATCCGAAGCCCTTTTGGCTGTTAAACCACTTCACAGTTCCCGTCGTCATGGGGGTCGTCCTTTAAGATAGATAAGCGTTTGGCCGCGCTCAGAAGCGCGGTCTGTGTCGTCGAGATCTGGAGGGAGAGTCGTCAGTCAGGCGCGCTTTTCAGCGGCGAGGCCAAGTCGTTCGGCCGAAACTCGATAAAATGAACGTAACTACGGTTCGGTCATTCCGCAAGTGGGCACACGTCGCTGTTTTGATCAGGGTGCGGAGCATCGTTTCGCGCTACGCCGCCTCCGGAAACGCCACAGGCCCTACGCCGCCTTCTTGCTGTGCGCGAGCTGCGCCAGCTGCCGCATGATCTCCGTGGTGCCGGCGAGACGCTCTTCCGGCGTTTCCCAATCCTGCAGGAACACCACCTTCATGTCGGGCCGCACCTTCGCGGCCTGGCCGTGGCTGCGGATGAACGTCACCAGGCGATCGGGATGGGCAAAGGAATTGTCGCGGAAGGCGATGACGGCGCCCTTCGGGCCGGCATCGATCTTCCCGACATTGGCCTGGCGGCAGAATGCCTTGATCGCGGCGACCTTGAACAGATAGCGCACCTCGTCCGGCAGCACGCCGAAACGATCGCGCATCTCGGCGCCAAAGTTCTCGATCTCCTCCTCGCTGTCGAGATCGGCGAGGCGCCGGTAGAGCGACAACCGCACCGAGAGATCGCCGACATAATCCTCTGGAATGAGCACGGGCATGCCGATCGTGATCGAGGGCGACCAGCGGTCGGCCGCGGGCTCGGAGACGCCGGCCTTGAGGTTGACGATCGCCTCTTCGAGCATCGACTGGTAGAGTTCGAAGCCGACTTCCTTGATGTGGCCGGACTGCTGCTCGCCCAGGATATTGCCGGCGCCGCGGATATCGAGGTCGTGCGAGGCGAGCTGGAAGCCCGCGCCTAGCGTCTCCAGCGATTGCAGCACGGTGAGGCGACGCTCGGCCTGCGCGGTGATCTTCTGCTGCGCCGGCAGCGTGAACAGCGCATACGCCCGCAGCTTGGAGCGTCCGACCCGGCCGCGGAGCTGATAGAGTTGGGCCAGGCCGAACATGTCGGCGCGATGCACGATCAGCGTGTTGGCATTGGGGATGTCGAGGCCGGATTCCACGATCGTGGTCGACAGCAGGATGTCGAACTTGCCGTCGTAGAACGCGGTCATGATGTCCTCGATCACGGCGGGCGGCATCTGCCCGTGCGCGACCGCGACCTTCATCTCCGGCACGTTCTTGTCGAGGAAATCCTTGACCTCGGCGAGGTCGTCGATGCGCGGCGCCACGTAGAACGCCTGGCCGCCGCGATAGCGTTCGCGCAGCAACGCCTCGCGGATCATCAAGGGATCGTGCGGGGCGACGAAGGTGCGGACCGCAAGGCGGTCGACTGGGGGCGAAGCGATGATCGAGAGCTCGCGCACGCCAGTCAGCGCCAATTGGAGCGTACGCGGGATTGGTGTCGCCGACAGCGTCAGCACGTGCACCTCGGCGCGGAGCTGCTTCAGCCGTTCCTTGTGGGTGACGCCGAAGTGTTGCTCTTCGTCGACAATAAGCAGGCCGAGGTCGCGGAACTTGATCGATTTGCTGAGCAGCGCATGGGTGCCGACGACGATGTCGACCGAGCCGTCGGTGAGACCGTTCTTGACCAGGTTGAGCTGCTTGGTCGGTACCAGCCGCGAGGCCTGCGCGACCTGCACCGGAAACCCCTTGAAACGCTCGGTGAACGTCTTGTGGTGCTGGCGAGCGAGCAGCGTGGTCGGCACCACGACCGCGACCTGCTTGCCTTCGAGCGCGACGGCAAAGGCGGCACGGAGCGCGACTTCCGTCTTGCCGAAGCCGACGTCGCCGCAGATCAGCCGGTCCATGGGACGGCCGAGTTCGAGGTCTTTTAGGGTGGATTCGATCGCGCCAAGCTGGTCCTCGGTCTCGTCATAGGGGAAGCGCGCGCAGAACTCGTCATAGAGGCCGGGTTGCACCGGCAGCTTTGGCGCTTCGTGCAGATGCCGCTCCGCGGCGATCTTGATCAGCTCGCCTGCGATCTCGCGGATGCGGTTCTTCAGCTTGGCCTTGCGCGTCTGCCAGCCCGAGCCGCCGAGGCGGTCGAGTTCGACCGTGGTCTGGTCGGAGCCGTAGCGCGACAGCAGCTCGATGTTCTCGACCGGCAGGAACAGCTTTGTCTCGGCGGCATAATGCAGCTCGAGGCAGTCATGCGGCGCCCCGGCGACGTCGAGCGTCTGCAGGCCGATGAAGCGGCCGATACCGTGATCGACGTGGACGACGATGTCGCCGGCGGCAAGGCTCGTCACCTCCGAGATGAAATTGTCGAGCTTGCGGCTCGCCTTGCGCGGCCGCACCAGACGGTCGCCAAGGATGTCCTGCTCGCTGATGAGCGCGATCTCGTCGGTCTCGAAACCGCTTTCGAGGCCGAGCACAGCGAGCATGGTCTCGTTGCGCGGGGTCGCCTGCACCGTGCGCCAACTGTTGACGCTGGTGGTGTGGGTCAGCTTGTGGTCGCGCAGCATCGAAATCATGCGGTCGCGCGAGCCTTCGCTCCACAGCGCGATCACGACCTTCTTGCGCTGGGCGTGCAGCGCCATCACGTGACTGACGACGGATTCGAACACATTGACGGTGGTGTCGTTGCGTTCGGGCGCGAAGTCTCGGCCCTTACGCGCACCGGCATCGACGACACTCGTACCATCAGCCGGAACCGAAAACTGCGTCAGCCGCACCAGCGGCATGTCGCCTTCGCGCCTGGTCCATTCCTCGTCGGTCAAATAGAGCCTGTCAGGCGGCAGCGGCTTGTAGATGGCGCCGCCGCCCGGATGCTCCATCGCATCGCGGCGGGCCTGGTAATAGTCGAGGATCTGCTTGAAGCGCTCGCGGACGGCGTCCTCGGCCTGCGGCTCGATCGCGACGGCCGCGCCTTGCAGATAGTCGAACAGCGTGTCCATCCGGTCCTGGAACAGCGGCAGCCAGTGCTCCATGCCGGGATGGCGGCGGCCCTCGCTGACGGCCTCGTACAGCGCATCGTCGCGCTCGGGCGCGCCGAATTCGGCGACATAGCCCATGCGGAAGCGGCGGATGGTGTCGGTGACCAACTGGAATTCGGAGATCGGAACGAGGTCGAGTGCGCGCATGTCCAGCAGCGTGCGCTGGGTCTCGGCGTCGAAGGTGCGGATCGATTCCAGGCTGTCGCCGAAGAAGTCGAAACGCACGGGCTGGTCGAGACCGGCCGGAAACAGGTCCAAAATGCCGCCGCGCACGGCGTATTCGCCGGGCTCGCGCACGGTCGAGGAGCGGTTGTAGCCGTTGTGCTCGAGCCAGGCGATGATGGTGTTCATCGGCACGACGTTGCCGGGCGCGACCGACAGCGCCTGCGCCGCGACGAGATCGCGCGAGGGCACGCGCTGCACGGCGGCATTCACCGTAGTCAGCACAATCAGCGGCTTGTCGCTGCCGGTCAGGGACGCCAGCCGTGCCAGCGTGGTCAGGCGCTGGGCGAGGACGCCGCCATGCGGCGAGACGCGGTCATAGGGCTGGCAGTCCCAGGCCGGGAAGGTCAGCACCGGCAGATCGGGCGCGAAGAATTGCAGCGCCCGTTCGAGCTGCTGCATCCGCGGCCCGTCGCGGCAGATCACCGCGAGACTGACGGCCGGCTTCTTCGGCCGCGCCGCGATGGCGCGCGCGAGATCGGAGACGACGAGACCCTCGGCGCCCTCGGCGACATTGGCAAGCGTCAGCGCGCGGCCGGGCGTGAGCAGCTCGGCCGGAGATTTCATCCCCTGCTTCATACGTCGCTGTCCGCGATCGGGTAGGCCTTGATGCGGGCAAACAGCGCGCCGGTGACATCAGCCGGCAGCACCTTGTCGCCGATAATGGCGGCATAGAGATCGGGATCGTTGACCTCGAGCAGGATCTCGAGCTGCGTCAGTTCGTCATCGGACAGATTGCCGATCTCGGCATCCGCGAAGCGGCCGAGAATAAGGTCCATCTCGCGCGTGCCGCGGTGCCAGCAGCGGAACAGAAGCCGCTTGCGGCGGTCGTCCAGGCCGTTGCTCGATCGTGTCGTGCCCGTCATGTCTTTATTCCAGTCAAACGCCGAAAGCCCGGACGTGCCGGGCGGGGGTGGTATAGCCACTCGGACCGTCCATGTCAGCCCTCGATTTATCATGGCCCGCTGCCCGCGCGGGGATGCGAAAAAGACGTGGATGCCTTACATAAAGCCGGGCATGACGGGTCGAAACGATCCTAGATTCGCCTGATGCGCCCCAGCCTGCTCAATCCGCTGTTTGCCCCCGTGACCAGCCTGCCCGGCGTCGGTCCGAAGCAGGACAAGCTGCTGCAGTACCTGCTCAGCCGCAACGAGACGCCGCGGCTGGTCGATCTGTTGCTGCATTTGCCGAGCCAGGTCATCGACCGCCGCGCGCGGCCGAAGATTCGCGACGCCGTTCAGGGAACCATGGTGACGCTGGAGGTCACCGTCGACCGCCACCGCCCGCCTCCGCCCCGCAATGCGCGCGCGCCCTACCTCGTCCACGCCAGCGACGACACGGGCGACGTCGTGCTGACCTTCTTCCGAGCCAAGCCAGGCTTTGTCGAAAAGCTGCTGCCGGTGGGCGAGAAGCGCTACGTCTCGGGCACGCTGCAGATGTATGACGGCATCCCGCAGATCGTGCATCCCGACCGGGTGCTGGACGAGGAGGCGGTTTCAAAACTCTCGGGCATCGATCCGGTCTATCCGCTGACGGAAGGGCTGGCGCTCGGCTCGCTGCGTCGCGCGGTCGCGCAGGCCCTGCAGAAGCTGCCGGCGCTGCCGGAATGGATCAGCCCCGAGGTGCTGCGCCGCTGCAGCTTCCCGCCGATCGCTGAGGCGCTCACCCGCGTGCATCAGCCGATCGAACTCACCGACATTCTGCCTGACCAGCCGTTCTGGTCGCGCCTCGCCTTCGACGAACTCCTGGCCGGACAACTCGCGCTCGCCCTGATTCGCGCGCAATTGCGCCGCCCGGCCGGCGTGCGCAACGCCGGCGACGGGCACCTCCGCAACAAGATCATCGACGCCCTGCCCTATGCGCTGACAATCTCCCAGCGCGATGCCGCGGCGGCCATCGCCGAGGATCTGCAACAACCGGTGCGCATGCTGCGCCTGCTGCAGGGCGACGTCGGCTCGGGCAAGACCGTGGTCGCGCTGCTGGCCGCCGCCGCCGTCACGGAGGTCGGCAAGCAGGCGGCGCTAATGGCGCCGACCGAAATTTTGGCGCGCCAGCACATCAAGACCATCGCCCCGCTCGCCGAGCGCGCGGGAATGCGGGTCGCGATCCTCACCGGCCGCGAAAAGGGCAAGGAGCGGCGGGAGCTGCTGGCACAACTCGAAGCCGGCGAGATCGACCTGCTGGTCGGCACCCACGCGTTGATCCAGGACGATGTGATCTTCAACGACCTCGCGCTTGCCATCGTCGACGAGCAGCATCGTTTTGGCGTGCGCGAGCGGCTGGCGCTGACGTCAAAGGGCGCAGCCGTCGACGTGCTGGTGCTGAGCGCCACGCCGATCCCGCGCACGCTGGTGCTGACCTATTTCGGCGACATGGACATCAGCGAATTGCGCGAAAAGCCGGCCGGCCGCCAGCCGATCGAAACCCGCACCATATCGATGAGCCGTATCGAGGAGGTCACCGATAGCATCGGCCGCGCGCTTCTATCAGGCAAACTGGTCTACTGGATCTGCCCGCTGGTCGAGGAGTCCGAGGCCGAGGGCACTGAACACCTGACCAATGCGACCAAGCGTTTCGAAAGCCTGCAAAAGCGGTTTGGCGACCGCGTCGGCCTCGTCCACGGCCAGATGAAGGGTACCGAGAAGGACCGCGTGATGGGCCAATTCGCCGCCCACGAGATCGGCCTGCTGGTCGCGACCACCGTCGTCGAGGTCGGCGTCAACGTGCCGGCGGCGACGATCATGGTCATCGAAAACGCCGAACGCTTTGGTCTCGCCCAGCTCCATCAATTGCGCGGCCGTATCGGCCGCGGCTCGGAGGCCTCGACCTGTCTCCTGCTCTACTCCGAGCCGCTCGGCGAGATGTCGAAGGCGCGGCTGAAGGTGATCCGCGAGACCACTGACGGTTTTCGGATCGCCGAGGAGGATTTGAAGCTACGCGGCGAAGGCGACGTGCTTGGCGTGCGCCAGAGCGGCCTGCCTGGCTACCGCATCGCCCGCCCGGAGGTGCACGGCCAGCTCATCACGCAGGCCCGCGACGAGGCGCTCCGTATCCTGAAGGACGATCCCAAGCTCAAGGGCAAGCGCGGCGAGGCACTGCGATGCCTGCTGTATCTCTACGAGCGGGACGAGGCGATCCCGCTGATCGGGGCGGGTTAGCTGGCCGCTCTCTGCCGCCCAACCTCGTAGGCCGCCACATGCGCGCGCGCTAAATTCAATAGCGGCGTATCGATACCCAGCGCACGGGCCCGGTTGGCCATATCGCCAAGGATATGTTCCGCCTCCGTCGCGGAGCCGCGCTCGATGTCCCGCAGCATCGACGCCTTGAGCGGAGAGGTCGCCGTTGTGAAAAGCTTCCGATCGAACTCGATGAACGGCGCTCGTGGCTCAAAACCTGAGGCCGTCGCCACGGCACAGCATTCCGCGAACAGACGGAAGATGGACTCCTCGCCCTTCGGCACCGTCAGAATGTCTCCGATGCTTGCACGCATCAGGCAGGTGATGCCGGCGAGCGTGCTCAGCTGGACGAATTTCTCCCACATGTCCTGTATGATCGATTCGCTGGCGCGCACGTCGATACCAGGGATCTGGAGCAGTGACTGCAGCGCGAGCACGCGCTCACTGAACGATCCCTCGATCTCACCGAATACGATGGTCTGATTGGCCATGAACTGAACGACACGACCATCCGCATCGAGCCCGGCACTGACGTTCGCGAGCCCGCCGAGGACGTGCGCGGCGCCGAACCGCGAAGTCAGGGCGTCGATATGCTTCAACCCGTTGAGGATCGGCATAATCATCGTGTTGGCGCCAACGGCCGGCGAAAACTGGCTCATCGCGTCATCGAGCGAATAGGATTTTACGCCGACGAGCACGACGTCAAAGGGGTCCTTGAGATCGTTTGCGAGGACCAGCTTCGGCTGTACGGCAAAGTCGCCGTGCGGGCTCACGATCCTCAATCCATCGCGCCGCAATTGCTCCGCCCGCCCGGACCGAACCAGGAAGGTCACGTCAGCGCCCGCTCGGACCAGGCAAGCTCCGTAATAGCCTCCGAGCGCTCCCGCGCCGATCACCAGCACTCTCATTCGAACTCCCATTGCAGAGTGACCGCTTCCGCAGAAATAATAACAGATGAACCTCGCGACGTCTCCTCCTCGTCATTGCTCCTTGTCTAGTAACTGCCCAGGTCCGTTTGCTCGGTTAGGCGACGCTGAGTTTGTGGATGAGTTGTGTGGGGCATCGGGACAATGTTTCGAGCATGTTCCATCCGCGC
>NZ_JADPJJ010000185.1:0-42139 GCF_023073375.1 Bradyrhizobium sp. 197
CCTCTATAAAGGGCGCAATGTTATCGAGCGCTGTTTCTGCCGGCTCAAGGATTTCAGGCGTGTTGCTACTCGCTACGACAAACTTGCCAGAAACTTCTTGGCCGCCGTCGACCTCGCCGCTCTCGTCGCTTATTGGATCAATTGAGTCTGAACCCTAGCTTCCGAGTGCGCGTACTATCCGTTCGACCGTACGAAGCGGTGTCCCGCTCTTTTCTGCCGTGTCCCTTGCGAAGCTGCCCGTACCGCCAATTTGGCGGATTGATCTGCGGTCGCCGCCCTTCTTCGTCTCGGATGCACCGCCTCATAAGCCGGCTTCCGCTTTCCGACCAGCTTCGCCCGTTGTGCCGCCCTCAGGTCGCGGCGGATCAGGTTCTCATCGATTTCAGCGAGCCAGACGATCCCGATTATAAAGACGGCAGAACGAAATTTCCCGAGAGCAGGAACACTATTCACAGGGGCGAGGTTTGTTCTTCATCAGAGGCTAGGCATCGCGGAGTTCTCTTCCATGGCTACCCAGATCGTAATGGACAGCACAGGCGACAGCAGACATTTTTTTGAGCGAGAGGACCCGAAGGGGCTCGCCGAGGCTGAGCGGCGCTTCAAGAAGTTCACCGCCCAGGGATTTACCGCTGCCACTCGGACGCCGGCCGGCGATCTCAAGCTGATACGGTCATTTGATCCAACAGCGGAGGAAACGCTGTTCTATCCGCACTTAGTCGGCGGTTAGAACCGTCCAGCATCAAAGATGTTTTTGTTCGGACGTAACGTCGCCCAGGGCGCGCGTCTGCGTGCCCTGCGTGCCCTCTATCGGAGCTTCAACGAGCACAATGGCCCGGAGGCGCGTGCACGTCGTCTTTTGCGGGCATGGCTATCTCCAGAACAGCGCGCGCAATTTGATGCCAATGGCTTTTTTGAAGTCGCTGGTTCTCTTACTGGCCGTCGATACCGAATTTATCAGGGCACGATGAGTAATGTTTTGGAGCTGGATGAACAGTTGGAGCCTAAGGTGGGGTGGTGCTTCCTCCCCGAACGGGCGTTGGCAGTTGGCGATGTGATGCTCGCCCAGAAGATCGCACTCGAAACTGACGAAGCCGCAGTTCTCGCGATCGCGAAGTCGTTTTCTCCGAGACTGCCGTTTGTGCCCCGAGCAGCGCGGCGCGGCCACTAGAGCTGATCATGGGCGGGGCCGTCGCTTGTGACGGCGGCGACCCCTCGCCGCGAAGGCGCCGTTACGCGAGACGCGGACCACTTCGCGACTGCATCCAGCATGGGCGCTGGGCCCGATCGACGCAAGATCGTCCGTGCGTTAGTGTTACTTGAACCGCGGCCTAACTACGTTCGGCCGCTTCGTGGATCGGCCGCGTGAGACCATTTCCTCGACAGCTCGCAGCATCCGAGCGGATTTAGACCGAAGATGTCGAGTGTGCGCCGCATCTTTTGGCTCTAAGAATCTCGACGAGGAAGCGGTTCAATCGCGATGTGACGAGACGATTGTCAGAGTCTTGCGAACGCAACGCCGTGATCTCTCCTCGTGTCTCGACTAAATCGAGCGGGTGATCATCCGGGATTATTCGTCAAAACGGGGCTCGCGCTATCCGTAGCAAAAGCGCGAAACCGACGCGCCGAATGTGATGGCGCGCCGACTTCGCCATTGATGGACCCGGACGGGGGCAATGTCCGGTGTTCAGCCTAGCGTCGCCGGAGGCCGGGTCAACCTAAGTCGCGAATTAGGCTTGATGTCGGGGCTGCAGGTTAAATACCGGAACCCAAAATCGCAGACGGCGAAGCGTGCAGACAATCGGACGTTGGCTGCTGTGGCACGGGATGGTTCTGTTCCTATTGGGGTTGCTGACCGGCTTGGCCGAACAAAGCTTTTCGAACAGGAGAGTGGGCTTGCGGCGCACCTCTAGGGCGTCATGAACGGGACTTTCCTTTGGGGCTGGGGTGCTGTTGGACGCAGGTTCGACTATCCGCCGCGCTTGAGCGCGGCACGTTTGCAGCGTTGGTGGCGGGGACATACCGCAATTGGGCGACGACAACGCTCGCCGCTGTGACCGGCACAGCCGCACTCTCACCCATCACAGCCGCGGGTCGAGGTGCGCCGGCCTGGCAAGAGATGCTGGTGACGACCGGCTTCGTGCGGGTCGGCATCCTGAGGCTGGCCAGCTCTTGCATCGTGCTCTGGGGGCTGAGGCGATGAGGTGGGCAGAAATCAACCAGGATCTTCTGTCGGAGGTACCGTACCCGTGCGACGATCGGTTGGTAGTCCCGTTCGGGCCCATGTGGATCCGACCTGCTTTGCAACGCAAGCGAGCGTGGCTCGCTTCCGGATCTCCTGCTATACGGCAGCAACCCAGTTACGTAGGCCCTCGATCGTGCGAAAGCCGTCGGCGGCGTAGCAGCGCATGTCAGGCTGAGATGCTAGCATCATCTCCGCCAGCGCGTGTCCGGGCCCGAGGTCTAGTACCTCGGTGACGCCCAGCTCTGTAAGCGCGTCCAGGGTTGCCGCCCAATCAATAGGATGGGCGACCTGGTTTGCCAGCTTCACCGTCGCGCCCGCGACCGAGAAGATGCGTTCGCCGTCACCGCCGGCAAGTAAGACGCGATGGTTTGCGACGGCCGCGTCCCTGTTGACATCGAGTGCCTGTTGCAGAGGTCGGCAGGCCTGCGCGAGCCTTGTCGTATGCGACGCGATTTTGACGGCCAGAAGCCCCGTTCGCGCTCCTTTCCGGGCAGCCTCGTCGCAGAGCGCAATGACCTCCCGCTCCACGCCTCCGATCACGAAAAGAAGGTCCGGATTCCTGATCGCGATCTCGCAGCGGTGTTTTGCAAGGAGAGGTTCAATCGTAGCCCGGTCGAGCCCGCGGATGTAACCCAGGCGACCGGGGGGCCTCGCTGCGCTTTCCATCAGCCGGGCACGAATATTGGTGAGCCGCAACGCTTCTTCGGCAGTCCAGATTCCCGCGATACTCCAGGCCGCCATCTCGCCGACGCTATACCCGGTGACAGCGGTCTCTTCGGCCAACAGGTCAGCGATGCAGGCGTGGGTCGCGAGAGCCGATGTGACGGTCAGGATCTGGCTGGCATAATTCTCGGACAGTTGCTCGGGGCTGCGCGTCCGAACGAATTCCCGCGGGTCCTCACCGAGCCAAGCCGTCGCCGCGGTGAAGATTGACTCCGCGGCAGGCTGGTCCGCGACAAGATCAAAGATCTTGCCCGAAAGCGCACCTTGTCCGCCGCAGAGCAGTGCTAACATCCGCGATCTATCCGATCGACGAATAGCGCCATGGCCAGCAGGTCTGCGGAGCCGCCGGGACTGAGATTGCGGGTCAGGAACGCTTGGTGAATGTCGGCGGCACGCCTGCGCCATTCCGGTGATCCAACACCGCCGGCGGAAAGGAACGCTGACGCGCTGGCTTGCGCGAAGCACAGTCCCTCGGGCCCGCCTCGATGCAGGAGGTTGGTGTCGGTGACGCTACTAATCAAGCTCATGCACGTCTGAACGCGAGCGGCTTCCTCGTCATGAGGCGCAAGCTCGCGCGCTGCCTGCAGCGCGGGTAGGGCGATGTCGTAGACAGACGGGAATCCGTCGGCGGCTTCCCCTCTGGCGCCCCCGGCGCCATAGCGCCGCGCGGCCACAGCGCCGTGGCTGCGCAGCAATACCGGGCCAGATAGGATGTCCTCGCCCCAACGCTCCGAAACCAGCCGGCCAAGAGATTTGCGAATGCCGACGGCACTCCGATAGCCGGCCGCGGCGCAGAGCAGGCCCAGTCCGAAAATCGCGCCGCGATGGGTGTTGACGCCGGAGGTCGCAGCCATCATCGCGCGCTCCGCGGCAACCCCGATGGCGCGCAGCCGGTTCATGCCCGCACCTGCGGCGCCCGCGAGGGCGAGATCGCTGAAGAAAGGCATCAAGGTCTCAGCGCTCAGGCACAACAGCCCGGCGTCCATGTCGCGATGCGCACCGTTGTCGACATGGCTGACAAGCCCGGGCTTCGGATAGGTTTTTACTTCCAGCTTCAGGCATAGCGAAGCAAGATGACCGAGCTGCTCGGCATCAAGCGCGCCGCCCGGCTGTGATTGCCATCTGAGCGCAATGGTCATGAGACATGACCTGTGAGGAAGGCCGCGCGAGTCGTGGTGGTCACTCCTGCCGGGCTCTTCACAAGCACTTCGTCTTCGTCAGTGCCGGTCAGTTCGCGCCATTGAACCCCGCCGGCGGGACCTGTGATCTCACCGTCCAGCCGCATCGGCGACTGCCTTGCGATCCGCGCGATGTCGGACAACAGAATTCCTGTCTTGTCGGCCGACGAGAGAGGCCACAGCAGATCGAGGTCCGAGCCTTCCGAAAGATAGGGCAGGCCGGTAAGGTGCTGCCACGCAAGGCTGCCATAGGCGCGGGTCTCCGGCAGGAGTTGGACCAGTTTCTCGATCGTCTCGCGCCAAGCGGGCGGCGCCGCGGCCGCGGCGTCGGCCAGCAACGGAGGCTGAGCGAACGCGACGATATCGGCTGCGGCCAGCGAGACCGCAATACGACGTTTACCATGGCTCGGCGGCAGCGGCAGTCCGAGCGGAACGAGGCCTGCAGTATCGCTGCAAGCCGGTCGGCGAACGACGAGGGGACGGCCGACGTGCACCCAGCCTGCGACGATCGGCTCGCGGGCGAGTTCCGGATAACGCTTCATCACGGCCGTCCAGCCGGCGGCTGTGACCTTGACCATGCTGTGGCGCGCGAGAGCTTCACCCATTTGGCGCTCCTTGATGTGAAGTGGCTGAGACGACAACGCGCTCGGCAAGTTCGGCCGCTTTCCGCCGGCCGCCACGTTGGGCACCGATCTGGCCGCGATCATCCTGTCCGTGCGGTCGTTGCAGCACGGCCGCAAGCTGCGGCGCCAGCGGCGCATGTTCATCCCAGACGGCGTGAATGCCGCCGGTCTGCACCATGTTGTCGAGCCCGGGCGCGAACACCGGCGTGGCTTCGGCCTTGGCTTTCAAGACGTCGATCGGAAGCTTGGTGACCCGGGCCATCGACGGCAGATCCATCACCGCGGGATGCGCGCCGGGCAGCGCCACCAGCGTGCCGGCGGCAAGCGCGGTGGCGATGAATGCGCCGGCGGCGCTGCCGCCATAGAGCAGGCCGACGGTGCGGTGTCCTTCGGCTTCCGCCAGCAGCAGGGCCTTGGCGAGATGCGACAGATATTCGCTGAGGCCCAGCAGTTCGTCGCGCTTGCTCATGCGCTGGCTGGCGGAATCCACCAGGAACAGGATCGGCGCACGGTCCTTCGTTTGGACGATCTCGACCAGCCGCCCCGCGAGCACGATGGCTTCGTCCACGCCGAGCGGCTGCCCCTGCGTGATGCCGAGCACGTGGATTGGTCCGCCGTCAGGCAGCGTCGCCTCCCCCGCGATCATCGCGCCGGTCGTTTTGATCTTGTGGCCGTTCGGGAATAGGCCGGCCAGGATGTCATCGAGCGTCATCGGCATTCTCCCTGTTGGCTGCCGCGCGAAGAAATGCGCCGGTCGGAAGTGCGGGAATCTCGGTCGGCTGCCCGATGCCGAGCGTCTCCCAGATATCGACGGCGTCCTCAGCCTCGCCAAAGCGCTGCAGCCGTCGTTCGAGGCGCTTCTGCTCGGCCTCGAGAATCTCGGCGTCGCATCGTCTGGCTATTTTGATCGCGTCAATGGCCGCCTCGCGAAACGCCGTCGCTTCGTCGTCGACGAAGATATCGGCACCGCCGATGAGATAGCGGTGCTTGCCGCCCATCGTGCGCCAGACCAGCGCGCGGTCGCGCGAGTCGAATTCCTCGATCCCCTTGTTGGTTTCGATCACCTCGGGGCCGCTGACGCTGAGCCGCCCCTGTTCGGAGATGATCAGCCGCGAGCAGGTGCCCGCGATCAGGCTGCCGCCGCCATAGCAGCCGGCGCGCCCCCCGATCAGGCCGACGACGTGGATGCCGCCGCGGCGTGCCTCGATGATCGCGCGCATGATCTCGGCGATCGCAAGCTCGCCGGCATTGGCCTCCTGGAGCCGCACGCCGCCGGTGTCGAACAGGATCAGCAGATCTTGCTTGAGCGTGCGAGCTGCGCGCAGGAGGCCGGTGAGCTTGGCGCCGTGGACCTCACCGAAGGCGCCGCCCATGAAGCGTCCTTCCTGTGCGGCGACGAACACCGGCGAGCCATCCAGGCGACCGCGGCCGATGACGATGCCGTCGTCGAACTGCTCCGGCAGGTCGAAGATCGCCAGATGCGGGCTCATCTCGCGCTGCTCGGGACCGATGAATTCGGCAAAGCTGCCGGCATCGACCAGCGCTTCTATGCGTTGCCGGGCGCTCGCCTCATACCAGCTCAGCGAAACCGTATTGGCTGTGGCCACCGTCATCGTTCCGGCTCCTCGATCTTGCGGATGCCTTGCGCGAGGCGCAGCGCGACCGTGTCAGGTCGGGCTCCGCCGTCATTGATGGAGATGCGCAAGCCCCCGGCAGAGCGGCGGGCGACGAAATCGCGGACCACAGCGTCCCACACGGGGCCAAAGCCGTGAGCTGCGGTTGCGATGTCGATCGTGCAGCTGTCGGCCGGCGAGGTCCGTTCCAGCAGCACTTCGAGATTGCCGGAGGCGACCACGCCGACGATCGCCTGCGCGCGGGTGCCGCCGGCGCGGTTCGGTGCAGTCAGTCTGAAGCTGAGCTTTTCCATGCGAAACTCCTCACCAGTTGCGGAAGCGGCTGGGCGGGCGGTAGAGACCGCCGGAGGCCAGCATGAGATCCTTGATCGAACGGGCCGCCAGCAGGCGCCGGTCGGCGTCAAGCGGATCGATGCCGAGATCCTCGGGGCGCCGGATCACGCCGCGCTGCCTGAGCTGCTCGACGAGCTTCGCGTCACGCGCGCGCCCGATGTCGGTGTAGCCGGCAACGCCGCGGATCGCCTGCTCGCGCTCGTCCTTGCTGCGGCACATCAGCAGGTTGGCGATGCCTTCCTCGGTGACGATGTGGGTGACGTCGTCGGAGTAGACCATCACCGGTGCCAGATCGAGGTCGAGCTTGCGCGCCAGCTCTAGCGCATCGAGTTGCTCGACGAAGAGCGGGGCATTGCCGTCACCGAATGTCTCACCGATCTGCACCACGAGCTTGCGGCCTCGGCGCAGGGCAGCATTGGAGGCGGGGTCGGCCTCGGCACCCGCTTTGAGCCAGGGTTCGCTCGGGTGACGGCGCCCGCGCGGATCGGAGCCCATGTTGGGCGCGCCGCCGAATCCCGCGATGCGGCTCGTCGTCACCGTCGAGCTGTGGCCTTCGAGGTCGATCTGCAACGTCGATCCGATGAACATGTCGCAGGCATAGAGGCCCGCCGTCTGGCAGAAGGCGCGGTTGGATCGCAGCGAGCCGTCGGGACCCGTGAAGAAGATATCGGAGCGCGCCGCAACATAATCCTCCATGCCGACCTCCGATCCGAAGCAGTGGATCTGCTCGACCCAGCCGGATTCGATCGCCGGAATCATCGTGGGATGCGGGTTGAGCGCGAAATGGGTGCAGACCTTGCCCTTGAGGCCGAGCTTCTCGCCGTAAGTCGGCAGCAAGAGCTCGATTGCGGCGGTGTTGAAGCCGATGCCGTGATTGAGCCGGCGCACGCCGTAGGGCGCATAGATGCCCTTGATGGCGAGCATCGCCGTCAGGATCTGGGTCTCGGTGATGGCGGCGGGATCGCGGGTGAAGAGCGGCTCGACATAGAAGGGGCGCCCGGCTTCGACCACGAAATGCACGAGGTCGCCGGGAATGTCGACGCGGGGCACCTTGTCGACGATCTCCGTGACCTGCGCCACGACGAGGCCGTTCTTGTAGCTCGTCGCCTCGACGACGGTCGGAGTGTCCTCGGTATTTGGCCCCGTATAGAGGTTGCCGTCCTTGTCGGCACTCACCGCGGCGATCAACGCGACGTTCGGCGTGAGATCGATGAAGTAGCGGGCGAACAACTCGAGATAGGTATGGACGGCACCGAGCTCGATCTTTCGCCCGAATAGCATCCGCGCGATCCGCGCCGACTGCGGGCCTGAATAGGAGAAGTCGAGCCGCCGCGCGATGCCCTTGTCGAAGATGTCGAGGTGGGATGGGAGGACCACCCCGGACTGGACCATGTGGAGGTCACGGACGTCTTCGGGGTCAAGGTTCGCGAGCGCCGAGGCGAGGATGTCAGCCTGCTTCTGATTGTCACCCTCCAGGCACACCCGGTCTCCTGACCGGATCACCGCATTCAAAAATGCGGGCAGGCTCGGGATCGGGACGACCTTTCCCTTCGCGTGCTTTCGGCCGGCCGCCAAGCGCTCTCCCAGGGCGGCCCTTTGCATACCCCAACTACTCATTTCGGCTCCTTGGCATGCGAGGTTGGCTTCCATGAGGCAGAGTGTATGCGTGTTGCCTTCCGATGTCAATTAATGTATACGCAGGGTGCAAAGCGGCAGACAATCGCATACACAGGGGGGAACTTTCGATGCGAGTGCATACACAGCTTCGATCTCTGGGGGTCAGCGCCCCGCTCACAGCCGGGAGGCGCCCGTGACCATTTCCGGCGTAGCTCTGCTCGCGATCTGCACGCTGCTCGGGGTCCTGCTCGGCGACCTGCTCGGCGTCGTCCTCGGTGTGAAGGCCAATGTCGGCGGCGTCGGCATCGCGATGATGTTCTTGATCGCCGCCCGGCTTTGGCTGCTACGCCACGGTCTCCTCAGCCACGGGCTGAAGACGGGCGTCGAGTTCTGGGGCAGCTTCTACATTCCCATCGTGGTCGCCATGGCCGCGCAGCAGAACGTCGTCGCTGCGGCAAAAGGCGGTCCCATCGTTGTCATTGCGGGGATCGGCGCGGTGGCGGTGTGTTTCGCCCAGGTCGATTTGATCAGTCGACTCAGCGGCCGTGTCGAGACGATGGACGAGATCGAGGCGCGCGAGGCGATCGAGGCGAATGTGCCCCACTTCAAGTCCGGGAGGATCGGATGACCATGATATCCCACGTTCTTGCCGCAAACTCGCTGATCACGGCGTTCGCCGCGGTGGGCATCCTGATGTGGATCTCCGGAGCGATCTCGAAATATCTCACCTTCGGGCGCATTCACGCCTCGGCGATCGCGATCATGCTCGGGCTTTTGCTCGCGTTTTTCGGAGGCCTCGCCACCGGCGGTGAAAAGGGCCTCGCCGACCTGCCGGCGCTAACCGGGATCGGACTGATGGGAGGCGCGATGCTGCGGGATTTCGCCATCGTCGCCACCGCCTTCGAGGTCGACGTCGTCCATGCGCGCAAGGCCGGACTGATCGGTGCGGTCGCGCTCGGATTGGGGACGGTCGTTCCGTTCATTCTGGGCGTTCTCGTCGCCGCAGCCTTTGGCTACACTGACGCCGAATCGCTGACGACGATCGGCGCCGGCGCGGTCACCTACATCGTCGGGCCGGTCACGGGAGCGGCGATTGGCGCCTCCTCGCCGGTTATTGCGCTGTCGATCGCGACCGGTGTATTCAAGGCGGTGATCGTGATGATCGGTACGCCCTTTGTTGCGAAGATGATCGGCCTAAATAATCCGCGCAGCGCAATGGTGTTTGGCGGCTTGATGGGTACGGTCAGCGGCGTTTCCGGAGGCCTGGCGGCAACAGATCGGCGTCTAGTGCCTTACGGCGCATTAACAGCAACGTTTCATACCGGGTTGGGATGCCTCGTCGCACCGTCCATTCTCTACTTCACGGTGCGCGCAATCATAGGAAGCTGAATGGCAGGTCTGTTTAAAGTTGCGGCTGAGGCAGAAGAAGATAGCGGCCTTCTCTCCGATCGCATCCGTAATGCGCTCACCGACGAGATTGCCTCCGGTGCGCTGGCTGCCGGTTCGGCGCTGGAAGAGCAGCAGCTTGCCGATCGCTTTGGGGCTTCCCGCACGCCGGTGCGGGAAGCCCTCCGGCAGCTTGTCGTCAGCGGGCTCGTCGAGGTGCGGGGCCGTCGCGGGCTCGTCGTGGCACGGATGACACCCGAACGCATCATGGACATGTTTGAGACCAGCGCAGAGGTGGAAGCCATGTGCGTCAGGCTCGCGACCTATCGCATGACACCGCTGGAGCGCAGCGATCTGATCGAGCTCCACGACAGCTCGCTGGCAATGGTCGACGCCAACGACGTGGATGCCTACGATGCGTTTAACCGGCTGTTCCACGAAGGCATCTATAGCGCAACGCACAACGCGTTCATGGCCGAGCAGGCGCAGGAGGTCCGTGCGCGTCTCAGCGCCTTCCGCCGCACGCAATTGCGGCAGGGCGATCGTATCCGCAAGTCCCGGGACGAGCATGATTCTATCATGCAGGCGATTGCAGAGGGCGATGGCGATACGGCCGCTCGCCGAATGCGCGCGCACATGTTGAACGCCGCCGCGGCGCTTCGGCGCTACATCGACGACCGCGCGAGCGGAGAAGGTCGAGCGTGACAGTAGGATCACCCTACTTGCGCGTTCGGTAATCGCTGGTCGGGTGAGATCTCCGCTCTACTATTCAGGCAGAAGCCTTGTTCGTTGGAGTTGCGGTTAGTTCAGCCGTTCGAGCTACTTAGGGGCGACATGGGTATTGAAGACAAACCTTCAGATCAAGCATTTGCACTATCTCCTCGTTTTAGCGAGGGAGCGGCATTTTGGCAGGGCGGCAAAGGGATTACTGATCAGCCAGCCGGCGCTGTCTCAGGCGGGTCCAGCAGACTGAGAAGCATTTTGGTGTTTTGCTGTCGCGATCGTGCTTCGGCACCAATCGGGCTTCCATGGGTTTTCGGCCGAGGCGAAAACATTCTTGCATGGGCGCGACAGGCGCTAGCTGACCATGACCGGCTTGTTCACGCCGTAGGCGACGCGGCTCGTGACGAACTGCGCGAAACGCCCAAGTTCGGCCTTGCACCTGCGTATGGCCGCCAAGCCGCTTTTGGGGGCTTTAAGCGCACTCCTGATCACTTCAATCACGCGGCCTATCTGTCGTGGCTAAAAATCCAGGTGTCGATCCCGTAGATCGGCTCTCTCTAACTCCGGCACGATGCGGATCGACTGTCCTCCGCGACCGAGCAGATGGAGACGCCGGCCTTAAACGCGATCCCTGCATGCCCGTTCTCCGCTGCCCAGATGAAACGCTGCGCTCACGGTCGTGATGGGCCACACAACCGGAGTTGGCGGCGCTTGCAGTGACTGCCACTGTGATCCTGGGCCACTTCGGCCGCCCCACGCGTTCAGGACAAATCTGCCGCTGGCCGCACTACTTGATGAAATCGCCAGGCAGAGAAATATTGGCCTCCATAAAAGTCACGGCATTGCCCCCTAAAAACACCCGGTCTGCAGCGAGTTCGCAATCGATCCAGCCGCCGCGTGCCGATGCCTGATAGGCGGTGAGCCTTTCGCGCCCTAATTGCTTGGCCCAGTACGGAACAAGCGTAGCATGGATTGACCCGGTGACGGGATCCTCAGGAATGCCGGCACCGGGGGCGAAATAGCGTGAGAAGAAATCCGCCCGCCCGCCGTCGGATGCCCGCCCGGTCACGACTAGGCCGACCGTCCCAAGGCGGGCAATACCGGTCAGATCGGGGATGAAGCGAATCACGGCGTCCGCACTGCCTAGGTCGGCGAAGATGTTCTCAAAGTTGCGGAAGAGCCGGATGGGAGCCACCTCGAAAATGCCTTTGATTTCTTCAGGAACCTCCTCCAGCGGCTCTGGCTGCAAACGCGGAACGTCGAGCCGATAACCGAGCGAACTGCGCGCCACCCGCAATTCGCCGACCCGGGTGTGAAAGATAAGAGGCGAGGCGGCTCCGGCTGCAGTGAATAGCACGTGCGCTGTCGCAAGAGTGGCGTGGCCGCAGAAATCGACTTCGTGAGCCGGAGCGAACCAGCGCAGATCCCACGCCCCATCGGATCGGGCCTTGACAAACGCGGTTTCGGCCAAATTATTCTCTTGCGCAATCGCAAGCATCAGCTCGTTGGTCAGCCAGTCTTCTAGTACTAGGACAGCCGCGGGGTTTCCCGTGAAAAGACGGTCTGTGAAGGCGTCGACCTGATACATGCGCATGAGGACCTCACGGAGGCGCGTCGCTCGTAATCGCTTTTGGCGCTCGTTGCTCGCTCGGACCAAGCTGCCTTCTTCAGGAAGCCAAACTATGACTTCACTCTCCCACTTACAACATCGGCTCATAGCCCATAGGCGACCTGGCGCTCGATACTGCGCTGTAGGCTACTGACTCCTGAAGTGAGAGGCATAGTTTGATGTCTCGCCAACATTGTGCCCGGCGGGCAGTAGCTTCTGGATCAGGCAATCCGTGCGAGATCATTCAGAGCGGGACGGAGCCCAATCAATCAGGATTGGCATTCTCAGAACACTGGGACAAATCGGAGCAACTGTTTTGCTTCATCGGTCGTCAAGGCGAGAGAGTGTCTCGACTGCCGATCTATTGCGCGAGATGATCGGCTTTCACTCGACCCCTTAAGCCATAGGATACTTGGCCCCGCGCCGCCGCCAGACGACGCCTCCCTTCACAGATCCGAACTCGCATTGTGCGGCCAGCGTTATATGGACTTGGATTGAATGAGTAGCTAGTCGGGCAGACGAAGCCAAACGTCTTTACTGGATAGCGTGCCGGTTGGCGTCGCGATCTCCATATCGACGACGCGAAACGAGCCATGATTTTCGTAGACGTAGCAAAGGTGCCAGACCGGGCCGAGTTCCGGCGAAATGGCGAAGTCGTCCAAGGCGCTTGTGATGTTGTGAACGGCATCGCGTCGCCCCACCGGTGCGGAGAACATCGCCTCTATCAGGGCGGTCAGGCTCATGCCGCCGACCAGCATGGCTCGTGCAGCTTCATCGCCGTGAGTAAGCCGGAGGGCGGTCACGATTACCGCAATAGCGTAGGGGTTCTTGAGAGCCACGGCAGGTTCGCTTCGCCCAGCAAAAGCATAATGCCGGATCCCGATCCTTTCATGCAAGCAGGATCGAGCCGTCGCGAACCGGCTGGGGGCCCCCCGAGCCATTCTTATGGTCCGCTTATGGATGGTCGGCTTCGATTCGATTTCCTCTGCTGCGATACCAGTCGCAAAATTCTGCTCTATAGATAGGAGGCGGCGGGACTGAGTGGGTTCCAGATAAAGAACTCCGTCCACCATCCTGAGATCGCATAAGAAATTTTGCTCCGCGACGAGATCGGCCGGTGCGGCTTAGGCCGCCCGCGCCACCTCGAAACCCGGGTGACGCTTAGATGTGCGTTCGAGCGTCGCGATCGTATCGTGAAGATTGGCGCGCCGAGCTCGGAGGTCCAGCGCGAGCATGGGGTAGGAGAGGCTGGCCGGGTCGGGATTTCCCGCCTTTCGCTCCTCCTCTTGGATATCGCTCCCCAGCATCCGGACCCGTCGATGCAAGTCGGAAATGAGAGCGTGGAGGTGGAGGGACGCAGTTGCATCGAAATGGGGATGTCGGTGCATGTGATCGCTCCAATTTGAAACAAACGCCGTCACGGGTCTGCTTATTAGCGGTGACTGAGCAATAGCGGTGCCAGGGCGCTGACATAGAAGGTCAGAACCGATGCCAATTCTTGGCACGACTTATGCTCAGGCTTTGGCACCGGGATTTTGCTCATCCCCCGGGGCTGGGAAGCCGCCGCCTGCGATCATTCAAGCAGGCGGCGTTTTTTCTTCTGAAATCGATCGTGATTAATCTGCCCAAATTGATCGAAGCGTGCGCGGCCTTAGCCGTCTAATCGTGTGGGTCGTTTCCTTTCGGCTCTTGCAAGATTTTTGGCAGGTGTCCGCGCGTTTCGCGGTCGCGCGGGGCGGGGCGTTCGGACGGGTCGCGGCCGAGCTTGGACTGGAGCTCGACGAGGTCGGTGAAAACGTCGGCCTGACGGCGCAGTTCGTCGGCGATCATCGGCGGCTGGCTGGCGATCGTGGAAATCACGGTGACCCGCACGCCGCGGCGCTGAACGGCCTCGACCAGGGAGCGGAAGTCGCCGTCACCCGAGAACAGCACCATCTGGTCGATGTGCTCGGCGAGTTCCATGGCATCCACGGCGAGCTCGATGTCCATGTTGCCCTTGACCTTGCGGCGGCCGGAGGGGTCGATGAACTCCTTGGTCGCCTTGGTGACCACGGTGTAGCCGTTGTAGTCGAGCCAATCGATCAGCGGTCGGATCGAGGAGTACTCCTGATCCTCGATGATGGCGGTGTAATAGAACGCTCGCGTCAGCGTCCCGCGGCTCTGAAACTCCTTCAGCAGGCGCTTGTAATCGATGTCGAAGCCGAGAGTTTTCGCCGTCGCGTAGAGATTGGCTCCATCGATGAAGAGCGCGATCTTGTCCGTAGAGGAAGTTGACATTCGATTCACGCTTTCGGTGGAGCAGCTCGGAGCAAGCCTGGAAGCATCTCGGATACGCGATGCGCACGGGCGGTCGCATTCTATATAGATCACTACCGAAGATCGTCGAGTAGACAGACGCTTCAACCTTCTACTTTTTTCAAACGGTATCACGCCTTGGAAACCCGACATTAGCCGAAAGTTGGGCTGTCAGATTTGTAATGTGTCCTGTCTATTTCCAAGTGCTTATTTCAGGGTGCTCGCGCCATGAGAGTTGGCGATTTTGCTCTCTTTGATCTTTGGATTGATCGGCGCGGCCGCGGCTGGCGGTGGTCTGTTTCGAGTCCATCCGGAGACCTTCTGTTGGTTGGAAGGGAGAGAAGCCGGTCCGCAGCGCGTTACATGGCTTCTCGAGCTATGTTCCAGTTGCTGCTGACCGCTCCTTATCGCAACGGAATGAGATCTAAAGATAGGTCGGCGCGGTGGCGTCGACCTGAATGCCAGCAAGGGATTTCGGCGGTGCATCGCATGGGCCGAGACGGACATCCCGGCCATTGAGGCGGGTCTGCAGACGCTATCGGAGCGGCTGACCGGATAGAAGCGGGGTGCCACGGAGACCTTGAAGGACTGGTCCACCGAGCAGACCGGCCACCCGAACGAGATTCCGAAAGCGCTTCGTCGCAAGCCTCATCGCGCCGGGAGTCGGTCCACGATGTTGGTGAGAATCTTGGGTGGCAGCCCGATTCCAGAGAGCTTCCAAGTTGTCCCTTCAAGATGCATGCTGATGCTGCCTGCCTCCTGGCCTCCTCCAAGCCGCAATGCAAACTCAACGGGCTTCACAAAGGTGATCCGTCCGGCCAAGGCAAAGATGCTCGAGATGTCGAGCTCGGCCACTGAGGACATGGTTCCGAAAGTAATGTTCTCCGTGGCATTGCGAACAGCTCCGCTTTTCAGAAGTACCGACAGATTTTCCGAGGTCATGAGCTTGGCTGCCAGATCATCAGCGATGGTTGCACCAAAAGCGTTGATGGCTATTCGCTCGATCGGCCGCAGCTGGCGTTTTTGTCCGAGCCGGTCCAGGTAGGCCGTCATCACCTGGTCGACGATGGAATGGCGGAGGCGCGGCATATCCGTCCGAGCCAGGATTTGCGCAACATCGGCACCCCGGACTGCGGAAACTAAACCCACCAGCGAAACGAAAGCCGATCCGCCATAGATTCCTACACAGACCAGGACGGCCAACACGACGCCGATCAGCCATTTCATGGAATTGCAATGGAGCCAACTGAGCATTGTTCCAAGGCCCGCGCGCGCCGGACGCTCGTTAACAGTCGCCAAAGGCACTCACGAGATCAATCGAACTGAGACCGACCGCAAGGCACGTCCATAAGGCTGGCGAGCTGGAAGCGATACCGGCAATAAGGATGCCGACGCCGAGGACGACGATGAATGAGATCGCATAGGCAACCGCTTGGTCCATTGGTCCGAGGGCAGCTTTATGGGCATCCGACCCTTCTGCCGTCGAAACGTTCCTAATGAGCGGCCGGGCTTAAACCAAAGGACTGGTGCGGGATTTAGCCGGTGATTTCCACACCCCTTTCATCCGGGGTCCGCCAGGCCGCCACGCCAAAGCAGCCGGTCAGCAATACGGCCGTCACCAACAGCAGCACGGATAAAAAGTGGCTCATGCTTAAACTCCGCAAACCGAGACATAGCGGTGAGCGAGCACGCTCGGGCGCTTCGGAAAATCCAGACCGGCTGACCTACAGGCCGTTTTCTCCGGATTGTACACTTGTCTGTCAACACTCCATGTTGTTTCTTGTTTCGTGTTCGCGTCTGATCATGGCTTAGATGCGCCGAGCGGTCCCGAAAGGACCGGGGCCACAGCCTGTTTTTGTGACGCCCCCGCCTATGCTCGACCGCGCACCATCCCAGCAGCGATCTCACTGTTGCTTGTCTCTGGACTTCTTGTTGATCTTCTCCACCATCGTCAGCTGAGGCGCTAACCCGCCGTCGACAAGTGTCGCGGTACGATTGATCAACGCGGATTAGTGACGAGTACCGAGGCACGCTGGGGCATTGTGATAACGCGCTGCCTTCGAGGTGGCGGGTTGTTCAATTGGGCCATTACGGGTGGTTGGCGGGGGAGGTTTGAGTGGGGAATTTACACCTTCGATCTGAGTGCCAAGTGGCCTCCCGCGGTAAGGCGATAATTGCCAGCACCGGCGCGTTCGACCCACCCTTTGTGGAGGAGCCTAAGCACCATCCTTGGGGTTGCCTGATAGTTTCGGTCGCCCCGAACGCGTCCATCGGCCCCCGTTCTTGGTAGCTCGAGAGATGTGGAGGCGGCCGGCTCATCCTGCGATCCGGACCCATGTCGGAATCATGATACACACAACAGCGGCCAGTGCCCGGCGGCGGTCAACAGTCTTTGATCAAACTACTCCCGCTGATCGCAAGCTCGGCAGGACTTTTGGATTTACTCAAATCGGGTTTCCCTCTAGCCTTCCAACATTGCGAAAATGACATTGTGGGGTTGCGTTATGTCGAGTGCCATTGAGTTGATCGTCGAAGGCTTCACCCAACTGAACGACCGGAGATCGCTTGAAGAGCTCAGAATGCACCGCCGGCGGTTGGCAGTCGATTTGAAGGCAAGGACCGGTTTCGACTATGGTTTGTCAATCACACAGGTCGAGCAGGACATCGCGGCTATCGAAGCGGGCTTGCATACCCTTTCTGGACCAGTTGCAGGATGATCGCTGCTAAATCGCCGGGGTAGCTCCATCTGACTTCCTTCTACAAGCTGGGGCTAGATTGCGTGTGGTCGCATGTCAATTTTGGCGGGCTCTCTGATCCTCCGAAATAAAAGTACGGATCAGCCCACCCCCGCTGCTTTGGCAGTACCTTATCAACCATAACGTTCGGCGGGAATCGTGAGCATCAAAGTTGTCATGGCGGCAATGCTGGAGCGCGAGCTAGTTGCGCGAGGCGTACAATCATTGGGGTATTCCGATTGCGTGGAGATCGTGGAGAAGGTGCTCCAGCGCCTGATCGAACTAGATCGGCAGTTGATCTCGCGCAGCTTCGACCGACAGCATTGACCGGTTTTATCGACCCGCCCGCGCAATGGTTCAGGCCGTCAATTTGTGCACGTCCGCAGAGGGTAAACGCTGGTACGGGTGCTCACCCCGGCTTCGAGCTGCTCTGCTCCCGCGCAATCTCATTCTTTAACTCGCATTCCAACGCATGTGTCACGACTGTCGATCTTCTATGAGAACATCGGAAGTTGGAATATCTCGTCCGCCAGCTTGCCGGTTTTCATTGGAGTTTCGCCCCTGGAGCAGCCCTCGAGCGCCGCCGGGGGCTGAATAGCGACGTATCTGCATCTTGTTGGCGAGAACGTCCCTGGCGTAAAGCCTCTTCTTCTAGGCAGGAAACGGTTCGAAGGACACAGCCTTTCTATTGCTGCTAGCCCTTGGCGACGGAGCCGTCCTCATCGTCGGCTATGGGGCCTTTGCGGCCGCGCATAGCTATTGACCTTAGGAATCTGTGGTGGTCGCCGGCTCATGCTGGAGGGCGAATGGCAAATACAAAGGCCGCAGCGGGAGATTTAAACCGCTGCGGCCTGCGCACGGTCGAATGAAGCCGGGTTAAAAAAAACAAGTGAAATATGTAGCCAGCCCCGGTGACAAAAATCTGCCCTAGCTTTGTCTCGTTTGCAACCACCATTTCGGCGGAACCGAACTCCACTGAATGGGCATTTAGGTCCGAGAACGGAACGATTTTGCTGTTCTCCCGGCGAGCCAGAGCGTGGCGGTGCCAAACGACAAACCCAAGCAGTGGACCGAGGCGCGGTAGACGCTGATCAAACTTTCGGCTTGGCCGCGGCTGAAATCTTAACCGAGGTTTGAGGTATATCGCGTGCGTAAAACGCGCGACAGGAGACATCGACATTTTGCTGCGAAGCGAGAGGGGTGCTGCACACAGAGAGTAGCCGTAAAAGGCGCTGCTAAAATTCCTCTATGCTGGCTCCGCCAAACCCTACGGGAAAGCAGGGATGGTGAGGCCGCCGCGTCTTACCGCACAACGAGGCGCCCGCCCTCAGCGGATATTCTCGACGTCTTCGTTCTTGAAGGTTGGAGGCGTCTACATCGCTTGTCTGCGTTTCCAGAGGTGGTCCGCTCGGCGCGAAGGGGCATGGAGCATGGGCTACTTGTTTGTTGTGAATTCCGGTTCGCTAGTTGTATCCGGCGCGAGACGACCCATCAGTCCATGGATGTCGCCCAAGACCCACAGATCGCTCACCTTGTCTCGAAACGTGAAGATCGGCGCACCGTACCACCACACGTGGCGCCCGGTGGGCGCGTGGCCGAACATCGGCTTTCGATGGATGCCGTGGAAGCGCAGCTTTCCCGAGACTGCGTTGTCCTCCTCGAGGAGATCGAGGATGTCAGACGTGTAGTTTTCGAGGGAGTCTGTCACCCATCTGACGTAGTCCGCGAACTGATCGAAGCCGACGAGGACAGGACCGAGAGAGCCCCGGATGGTGAACCCAGGCTGAAATATTTCGGGGATTAGAGCAACATCCGCATTGTCCCACATTTCCTTGTAGAACTTTCGGACGATCTCTTTCTGAGGGCTTAGAGTAATCCGAGCAAAGTCCATGGCGGGCTCGAGTCCTGGCGGCGGCGCAATCATCTTTGGCCTCTCCTTGACTTACGTTCGTTGCGGGCGACCTAGAGACGAGTCAGGGACTGCTCAAGGTCGCCGAGCAAATCTGCCTCGTCTTCCAGACCAACCGAGAGGCGAATCAGGTCATCTCCGACTCCCCTTTGCAGGCGCGCTTCAGGACGAACGGCGCGCCGGGCATGAACCAGGCTCGCGGGATGCATGATAAGCGTTTCAGCATCTCCGAGACTGACGGCAAGCGTAATGAGCTTGAGGTGGTCGAGAAAACATCGGGCGGCATCAAAACCCCCGCGTAAACCAAAGGACAGCATTCCAGAGCCCGCTGACATTTGTCTCTTTGCGATTGCATGCCGCGGATGGGACGGCAGAAATGGATAGTTCACCCACTCTACCGCCGAGTGGGCATCGAGCATGCGCGCAATCGCAAGTGCGTTGGACCCGTGGCGGTCCATTCGGAGAGGAAGCGTCTTGATCCCGCGCAGAATCAGAGAAGAAACCATCGGCGACATGACGGCACCGGTGATGTAGCGCAAGCCGCGATCACGTATTTTTTCGATCAACTCGGTCCGTCCCAGCAGAGCCCCTCCAAGAACGTCTCCATGCCCGCTGATATACTTGGTAAGGGAGTGGAGCACGATGTCCGCCCATTGGAGAGGCCTCTGCAGCGCGGGAGATGCAAATGTGCCGTCGACGATGACCAGGAGGCCGGCCCGCCGAGCACGTTGCGCAATGGCTTCGATGTCGAGCACGTCTCCTGTGGGATTGACCGGCGTCTCAAAGTAGACGGCTCTACTGCGAGATGTGAGAACAGTATCCAGATTGGCGGGGTCATTGAGATCGACAGGGATGGTCTTTATGCCGAAGCGCGGCAAGCCCTGTTCCGTCATGGTCGTCGTATTCGAATACAAGGTCCGATGGACGATGAGTTCGTCATCTTGGGATAGGAGCGAAAGTACCAAGGCACCGAACGCGGCCATTCCCGAGGCCAGTACGACGGCGTCTTCGGCACCCTCCAAGTTTGCCAAACGGGATTCCAGCAATGCGGTCGTCGGATTGAACTCCCGCCCATACAGTTTGCCCCCCAATGCGGCCACCGCATCTAATTCGGCGACGCTGTCGAAGGCGAAGGTCGACGTCATATGAATGGGATGGGATACCGCGCGAGAGTGATGGGCAGGGTCATACCCATGGTGGATCGCTCGCGTCGAGAACCCGAACGCAGGTTCATCCGTTCCAATTCGTTCCGAAGCAGCCATATTTGGGGATCTCCCATTTTTTGGACGAGCGGTCATTGCTTTCAGATTTACCCCGAGGCGGACCGCCACGGTCGTATCGCTCTACTTTTCGGACGATGTCATCTATTGACGTTGACGACCGTGCGCCCGCGCACTTGGCCATTCATCAGGCCGCCGGCCGCGGCGACGACATCGTTCAGACCGATCTCGACCGCCGTCTTCTCCAGATCGATTTCGGTAAGCAAGGAGGCGAGACGATCCCAGGCTTCGACGCGTTCTGCCTTCGGGCGGGTCACGCTGTTGATGCCGAACAGCGCCACTCCTCGTAGAATGAAGGGGGCGACGCTTGCGGGAAAATCCAATCCCTGCGCCATGCCGCACGCGGCGACCGCTCCGTCCGCTTTGATTCCGGCGCAAACATTGGCGAGCGTATGGCTGCCTACAGAGTCGATCGCAGCGATCCATCGTTCCTTCTGCAGCGGCTTGCCGGGCGGCGACAATTGTGACCGGTCGATGATCTCGGCAGCGCCCAGGCTCTTGAGATAGGGCTCCTCGTCCGGTCGGCCGGTCGAAGCCACGACGCGGAAACCGAGCTTGTGGAGAAGCATGATGGCCATGCTGCCGACGCCTCCGCCGGCGCCGGTCACCAGCACGTCGCCTGCGCCGGGACGGATGCCATACTTCTCGAGGGCTACGACCGACAGCATCGCGGTATACCCGGCGGTACCGATGATCATCGCGCGGCGGGAAGGCATCGAGGGCGGCAGCTTGATCAACCAGTCGGCCTTGACCTTTGCTCGCTGCGCCAGGCCGCCCCAATGTTGTTCGCCGACACCCCAGCCGTTGAGAACTACGCGGTCCCCCGGCGTGTAGGTCGGGTCGGAGCTCGACGACACCACGCCAGCGAAGTCGATCCCGGGCACCAGCGGGAAGGATCTCACGATCGGGCCCTTGCCGGTAATCGCGAGGCCATCCTTGTAGTTCAGCGTGCTGAACTCGACTTCGACCGTCACCTCACCGTCGGGGAGGCGGCTGTCCGGTAATTCAGTGACGTCGGCGCGATATCCCCGCTCGTCCTTCTCGATCAACACGGCTTTGAACAACTCGAACTCCTCTTCACGATTTTCTTCTGGACCTGGCCTTCGGCTCGTCCGGACGCGGCAGGCCGGCGACGAAGCCGGCGATGAAGGTATCGAGCGGGAGGCCGTTCTTGACGAGGCGCGCACGCATCACCGCTCCCTCCCAACCGATCCAGAAAAACTCAGCCAGGGCATCGCAGTCCGCGCTGCCGATCTCGCCAGCCTCGTATGCGCGTTCCAGGCAATGCGCCACCTTCCGCTGCCATCCTTTGACGATCTCGTCCAAGGCGGACCTGTAATCGTCGGGCAGCGCTTCGACCTCTTGGCTGAGGTTTCCGACGAGGCAGCCGCGCGTATAGCTGTATTTCGCCATGCCCGCTTTGGCGCCTTCGACGAAAGCTCGCATGCGCGCCAACGGCGCAAGCGTTCCGTCGTCCAGGGCGCGGTCCAGCTTGTGCCGGAAGAAGGAGTCGTAGGCCTTCATGATTTCGCGGCCGTAGTCGGCCTTGCTTTCGAAGTAGTGGTAGAACGAACCCTTTGGCACGGTGGCGCGGCGCAGCAGCGCGTCCAGGCCCGTAGCTGCAAAACCTTGTTGGGTCATCACCTCCATTCCGCAACGGATCAGAACGTCGCGGGTCGGCGCATAGCCGACTTGGTTTCGGCCCTGCCAATTGAGCTCGCGGTGGTTGTCTGTAGATTTCGCCATCTGTGTTCTCTGTAGACCGATCGTCTAGAACACAACGACGGCGTTTGGCAACCCTGGAAGGTTGAACTGCCGGGCGGCACATTCGGCTTATATGTGGCTTAATAGGCATGATGCACGCTTTTTCCGCAACGTTTGCCCGGTCAATGTGCGCCTCCTGGTCGGATCACGATCGTTTCACACTTGACACAAAGTGTCCTTGGCTTGAAGGTGGGTCGTCCTTCGAGGGAGGTGCTGCATGTTTCGATCACTCCGAAAAACTGCGTCGATTGGCGCCGGCGCCGCCGTTCTTTGTCTCGGCTTCCTTGCTGGACCCATCGAGGCCGCCGATGCTTATCCCTCGACCACGATCAAGCTGGTCGTCGGATTTCCCCCCGGAGGGCCAACGGACATCATCGGCCGGGTGATCGGTCGTCTGCTGGCGAAGGAGTTGAATCAAAACGTTATCGTCGAGAACAACGGCGGCGCCGGGGGCATGATCGCCGCGTCCAACGTCTCCCGCGCAAACCCTGACGGCTACACGCTTCTCGTCGCGGTGGAGTCCTCCAATACTCGCGCAAAGGCACTGTATTCGTCGGTGCGCTACGATCAGCAGAAGGGCTTCACCTATATCCGCAAGGTTGCGAAACAGCGGAACCTGCTCGTGGTGAACCCGAAGCTTCCAGTGTCCACTGTTCCGGAACTCGTGGCCTATCTGAAAGCGCACCCTGGAGAAGTAAACTTCGGCGGGACGTTCGGGGCGACGTCCCATGTCGGCGGCACGCTGTTCGACATGGCCTATGATACGAAGATGACGTTCATCAACTATTCGGGCGGCAATCAACCGATCGTCGATTGCATGTCGGGCATCCTGCAGGTGGGCTTCTTCACCGAAGCCACGATCGGCCAGCAGGTCAAGGCCGGATCCCTGAAGGCGCTCGCGGTGACGTCGGCCGACCGGTCGCCGGCCTTCCCGGATCTGCCGACGATCGAGCAGGCCGCTGGCAAGCCTCTCGATATCTCGCCGTGGTTCGGGGTCGCGGGTCCGCCGAACCTTCCCGCGGACGTCGTCGCCAAGGTTGGCGCCGCACTTGACAAGGCTTCGAGCGACCCGGAATTCCTCAAGCAACTGGAAACGATCGGCGCCACGCTGATCACAGGTTCAACGGTCTCGACCTTCACGGCCGAGGTCGGACAGGAAGAGGCCTACTGGAATAAGTGGGCCAAGGACATTGGGGCGCCTCTTCAGAAGTAGCTCGCCGAAGGATCTCCTGTGGACTTCTATTACCAGTATGACGTTCATCTCTCCGCCGAAGAGCGTGATCACGTGGCGAAGGCGCGGGCGTTCTGCGCGGGTGCCTTCTCCGAGAGCGTCTTCGCCGCGCACGTGTCAGGTGACGCGTTCCCGCAGAAGTGGATCGCCGACTGGGCCGCTCTCGGCATGCTGGGCCTCCAGGCCAAGCGCGCTCACGGTGGCTTGGAAGCGTCTTATCTGTGCAAAGTCCGCGTCGCGCAGGAAATGGCGCACCACGGGTTTGCGGCAGCGTTCTGCCTGAACCACCATCAAGGCGGAGCGACGCGCCTATCACAAACCGGTACGTCGATCCAGATCGAGCGCCTGCTGCAGCCCGCGTTGCGCGGCGAGCTTCTTCTGACAACCGCCATGACGGAGCCAGCTGGTGGCAGCGATGTCTCCGCCCTGACCACCACCGCGGTTCCAGTCAACGGCGGCTGGGCTCTGAGCGGCACCAAGGCGTGGATGACCGACGGCCTGCTGGTCGGGGGTCTGATCGTCCTGGCCCGCGTCGGAGACGCTGCGGGGACCGGTGAGATCGCCAGCTTTTACGTGCCTTTCGGCCAGGCCGAGACGGTGAAGCGGACCGAGATCGTCGTTCCCGGAGCGCGTTCCTTCCGTCTGGCCGAAGTGGCCTTTGACGCCCACTTCATTCCCGATTGGTGTCTGATCGCAGCGCCCGGCGCCGCGCTCAAGGCATCGATGGCATCGGTCAACGCGGCCCGCGTTCACGTGGCCGCCATGTGCGTCGCAACTCTGCATGCGGCGCTGTGCGAGGCGGTGGACTACTGCGAAGGCCGGCAGGCCTTCGGAAAGCCGCTGACCGGACATCAGGGCCTGCGCTGGGAGCTGGCGGAGGTGTCGGTCCGGCTTGAGGCCGCCAACGCGCTCGTCTTCCGCGCCGCCGAGCAGATACAGACCGGGGGAAATCCGGTCGCGCTCGCGGCGCAAGCCAAGAAGTTCGCTGTCGACACCGCGCTTTGGGGCATCGATCAGTGCGTCCGGATCGTGGGCGCGACGGGCGCCGGCGCAGCCCACCGCCTGAACATGCATTTCGCCGAGGTCCGGATGGCGGCCTACGCCGACGGCACCAACGAGATGCTGCTCGACCGGGTCGGCCGTGGCCTGTCCACGACGTACCTCAAATCAATCCCGTAGCAAACACGGCGGACGAAACGATGCGCAACGTAGTGGTTGAAGACGCGGCCGCGGCCGTGGAAGGCATCAAGGACGGCGACACCGTCATGATGGGCGGCTTCGGCGGAGCGGGTCTTCCGCTCGGAGTGGTCAAGGCGGTGCTCGACCGGGGTGTCCGCGACCTGACGCTGATATCGAACAACGCCGGCTCCACGGAGGACGATCTGTCGCTGTGGTTCGAAGCCAGGATCGTTCGCAGAATCGTTTGCTCCTATCCGCGCAGCGCCAAGCAGTTCGCCGAACAATATCGTGCCGGCACGGTCGAGCTCGAACTCGTTCCGCAGGGCACGTTGGTGGAGCGCATCCGGGCGGGCGGCGCCGGTCTCGGCGGTTTCCTTTCTCCCGTCGGCGTCGGAACGGTATTCGCTGACGGCAAGGAGAAGATCGTCGTCGACGGCCGCGAATTTATTCTTGAGCTACCGCTTCATGCAGATTTCGCTTTCGTCAAAGGTCATCTCGCCGACACGCTCGGCAACGTCACCTATAACAAGACCGCGCGCAACCACTGCGCGGTGATGGCGACCGCCGGCCGGACGGTCGCCGTGGAAGTCGACCGCGTGGTCAACGTCGGGGATTTGGATCCGGAAGCCATAGTCACTCCATGCATCTTCGTCGATCGCGTTTTCGCAAGGAGCTCCCGATGACACCGCTTGCACGCGATGCGCTGGCCCGCATGGTCGCACTTCATCTGCCGCAGGAGGGATTCGTCAATCTCGGTATCGGCGCACCGACGCACGTCGCTGACTACCTGCCGGAGGGGTCTGGCGTGATCCTTCACAGCGAGAACGGAGTCCTCAACGTGGGTCCGAAGCCACCGGCGGGCGAAGAGGACTGGGATCTCATCAATGCAGGGAAGATGCCCATCTCGATCCGAACCGGCGGTTCCTACTTCGACTCCAGCCTCTCGTTCGCGATGATGCGAGGCGGTCATCTCGACGTGGCCGTGCTCGGCGCCTTTCAGGTGTCCAAGGACGGTGATCTCGCCAACTGGACGACGGGTGACAACGGGTCTCCGCCCGGCATCGGCGGAGCCATCGATCTGGCGGTCGGCGCCAAGTCGATCTGGGTAATGATGGACCACACCACCAAGGACGGCCGCTCCCGCATCGTGGAGCGATGTGGGTATCCGCTCACGGCGCGCGGAGTGGTGACCCGCATCTTCACCAACCTCTGCATCATCGACATAACCGAGGATGGCCTTGCCGTTCGGGCCCTACTTGACGGCCTCGCGATCGAGGCGCTGCGA
Source organism: Bradyrhizobium sp. 197 (assembly GCF_023073375.1). NCBI lineage: Bacteria > Pseudomonadati > Pseudomonadota > Alphaproteobacteria > Hyphomicrobiales > Nitrobacteraceae > Bradyrhizobium > Bradyrhizobium sp. 197. The sequence goes on from NZ_JADPJJ010000185.1 coordinate 25,747, forward strand.
GATCGGACGGAGGCGCCACTGCGCGTCATGGGCGATCCCCTGACCATCAGGCAGGACGGGAGCGTCGCATGACCTACCGCGTCGCGGAACTCGTCGCGGACTGTCTCGTCGCGCACGGGGTGGACAGGGCCTTCGGCGTCCCGGGAGAAAGCTTTCTGGCGCTGCTGGACGCGCTGCGCGACCGTAACGATTTCGATCTGGTGACTTGCCGGCACGAAGGAAGCGCGAGCCTCGCGGCGGTCGCTGACGCCAAACTCACAGGGCGCGCAGGCGTCGTGATGACGAGCCGTGGTCCGGGCGCCTTCAACGCAGCGCTCGGGTTGCATGTGGCCGCGCAGGAGGCGATTCCGCTGGTGATGCTGGTCGGTCAGGTCGATCGTCCGAACCTCGCAAGGGACGCGGTGCAGGAGATCGACTGTGGCCGGTCTTTCGATGGCGTGCTGAAGTGGTCGGTGCGTCTGAACTCGGCGGATCTCGTTCCAGAGATGATGGCCCGCGCGTTCGCCGTGGCCCATGCGGGAACGCCAGGTCCCGTCGCCATCGAACTGCCGGAAGATCTCCTTGAAGACCCGGCCAAGGGATTTGTGGCCACAGCCAACGGAGCTGTGCGTCCAGAGCCCGGTGCTGCGGCCATTGAACAGGCGAGGGCGTTGTTGAGGGCCGCGGAGCGGCCGATCCTGCTGGTCGGCGGCGAATGCCGGACGGCATCGTTCCGCCAAGATCTGATCGCGTTTTCCGAGAAATGGAACGTGCCGGTCGTTACTATGAACAAGATGCAGGACCAATTCCCGAACTCTCACCAGCTGTGGGCCGGTCAGTTCGGGTTCTTCACGTCTCAGCCTCATGTGAAACTGCTCGAACGCGCCGACCTCGTCGTTGCCGTCGGAACACGTCTGGGCGATCTGTCCTCGCTCGGCTTTGCGTTTCCGAGACAGGCCGAGCCTCGCCAGCCATTGGTCCATGTCTATCCAGATCCCGATGCGATCGGAAAGCGCGTCCGAACCGACGTCGCGGTCGTCTCTGGATCGCATGCATTCGTGTCGGCGATGCTCGCAGCTCCCGCGACGGCGCGGGCCTGCGCCGAGTGGTCCTCCGCGGCTGCCGCGGCGCGGACGGCCACGCATGGTTGGCCTCAGTTCGGCGTACCATCGGCGGACGTCTTCGGTCACGCGGTGGCGGCGATCGCCGCGCACTTCAGGCCCGATGGCATCGTCACGACGGATTCAGGCAATTTCGCCGGCTGGGTCCATCGCATCTTCAGCCTCGAGCCGACCGCGCGGCTGCTCGGCTCGGCTTGCGGGGCGATGGGCAGTGGGGTCCCGTCCGGGCTCGCTGCCAGCCTTCGCTTTCCGGAGCGGCAGGTGGTTGCCTTCTGCGGAGACGGCGGCTTCCTGATGACGGGCAATGAGCTTGCGACGGCCGTCGCCAGAGGCGCGAACCTCACGATCGTCGTATCCAATAACCAGTCCTACGGGACCATCCGGTCGCACCAGGAGCGTGCCTATCCCGGTCGTCCGTACGGCACGGATCTTTCGAATCCCGACTTTGCCGCTTTGGCGCGCGCCTTCGGCGCGACCGGCTTCGTCATCGAGGATGCGGAACGTGCCCCCGGGACCGTCGCGGAGGCGATGACGACCAAGGGACCGGTCGTCATCGAGGTGCGATCAGACGTGCGCCAGACCCTCGACAAATCGCTCGCCGCATCACGTTGAGACCAGTTCGGATTAAGGCCCATGGAGAGAACATGATGGACGCGACCGCAATCAATGAGCCCGAGGTCACCATGTCCTGGCAGGGCGTCGTCCGCTTTTTGCACAAGACCCCGCGTGCTTTTTTGCCGATGCGCTCGTTTCCCTCGCTCGAGCTCGTCGCTGGACGCGGTATCGAGGGCGATCGATATTTCGCCGGCCAGGAAACAGGATTCTACTCCCACAAGCCGGAGGAGGGGCGGCAGGTCACCCTGTTCGAGATGGAGACGCTCGAGGCCCTGCAACGCGACCACAAGATTGAGTTGCTGCCCGAGGAACATCGCCGGAACGTGACCGTCGAAGGCGTCCCGCTGAATCATCTCGTCGGCCGTCGCTTCCGGCTCGGAGAAGCGATTGTCGAGGCGACCCGCCTTTCAACGCCGTGCCGGCACATCGAGGAGATACTCGGCAAGTCCGTCTTCGATCCGTTGATCAACCGGTCGGGGCTGAACTGCAAGATCATCGCAGGGGGCACGCTACGCGTAGGCGACGCCGTGAGGCCGATCTAGATGGCGAAGGCGATCAAGACGGTCTCCACCGTCGTCTCGAAGGTCGAGGATCTCGGCAACGACACCAAGCGCTTCACGCTGGTCGACCAGGACGATTGGGAGCTGCCACCCTTTCGGGCCGGGGCCCATATCGACGTTCACCTGGAGCAGGGTCTCGTCCGGACCTATTCGCTCTGCAATGAACCGGACGATGATCGGCGCTACGTGATCGCGGTGAAGCGCGAACGCGAAGGCCGCGGCGGCTCGAACTTCCTGCACGATCGCGTGGAGGCGGGACAGCCGATTTCGGTCTCGCTGCCGCGCGGCGGGATCGCACTGGACCAGGAGGGAACGAACGTATTCCTCGCGGGAGGCATCGGCGTAACCCCGTTCATCTCCGCAATTCGGCATCTCGAACGACGAGGGCGCTCGAACTACGTGCTGCACTGGACCAGCCGCGGACGACCGGTCCTGACCGACATGATCGCGCCGGCAATCGGAGCAGGCCGTGTCCGCCTGTACGACACGACCGCGCAGGCCAAGCCCGTCATCGCCGAAATTGTCGGGGAATTTGCCAGATGTGGCCTGGCGGCCTGCTGCGGACCCGCAGCGATGCTGAAGGCTTTCGAAGATGCCGTCTCGGCCTGGCCGGAAGAGCGCAAACACATCGAAATGTTCACCCCGCCCAAGGCCATCGTCCGAAGCGACGTGCCTCCCTACGAGCTGTATCTGTCGGCGAGCCAGAAGCTTGCAACTGTCACGCCAGATGTTGGTCTTCTCGGAACGCTCGATGCCCTCGGCGTCGACGTCCCCGTGTCCTGCGGCGGCGGCATCTGTGGCGCCTGCCGCACGCGCTGGACCGAAGGGCCCCCCATCCATCGCGATCGCGTGCTTTCGCCTGCTGAGCGGCAGAATGAGCTCATCGTCTGCGTGGGCGATTGCGCCGGACAACGGCTAGTGCTGGATCTGTGATCAGTCGGCACCCTTCCAAAGGTTTGAACTATCGGTGGTTTGGTGCGAGATCGATGCGGGCAGTAACTTGGGAAAGAGCCGAGCGCAATGACACTCAACCTCAAATTCCTTCGCGTGCAGAGCGGCATGACGCTGGAGCAGCTTGCCGCCGATTCCGGTTTGACCCGCAGCTATCTTTCCAAGCTGGAACGCGGGCTCTCCTCTCCGTCGATAGGCTCCGCCCTCAAGATCGCCGCGGCTCTCGGAACGACCTTAGACCGCTTCTACGGCCAGCCGGACGACCACGACCCGATCACAATTGTCCGCGCGAAGAACGGGAAGGCCGGCGACGTCGACACGCACCTGTCGCTAGTCGCCGGTCTGGCTCCCGACCGCACCATGCGCGCCTTTATCGTGCGACCGACCAAGACGGCGAAACGCGGTCGCATCATGAGTCACCACGAAGGTGAGGAAATCCTGTTCATCCTGACCGGCCGGATCGAGCTCGTCATCGGAAAGCGCAAGGAGACATTGAAGCCAGGCGATTGCGTCCAGTTCGACTCCACGATTCCGCACAAACTGACGCAGGTGTCTTCCGAACCAGCCTCGGCGCTCGTCGTGATAGCGACCACAACCAACTAGAGGTGCCGATATGCCGATGATGCTGCGGAAGAAGGACTTCTACGCCGGGCTGCTCATGGTGCTGCTGGGCGCCGGGATCGGCGTCAACTCAGCAACATATTCGCTCGGGACCTTCGCGCACGTGGGACCGGGCATGTTTCCGTTGATGCTCGGCCTCATGATGGTTCTCGTCGGAGCCCTGATCTTCGTCACCGGATTGGCGACGCCTCTCGAAGAGGGAGAGCGCGTCTTGCCCGCGGCGATGGAATGGCGTGGCTGGGCCTGCATCCTCGCGGGTCCTCTGATGTTCGTCCTCTTCGGCCTCTATTTCGGAATGGCCGCGGCCACCTTCATGTGCGTCTTCGTCTCCGCGCTCGGCGACAGGACCGCCACGCTGAAAGGCTCAGCCGTCCTGGCCGCGGTCGTCGCGGTCGTCGGCTGCCTCCTCTTTTCCTACGTGCTGAAGGTTCCTTTCCCGCTGTACCGTTGGGGGTTTTAGATGTTCGCGAGCGCGCTTTCCGATCTCTGGTACGGCTTTGGTGTCGCTTTCGAGCCGCAGAATTTCATGTGGTGTTTTGTCGGCGTCCTGGTCGGCAACATGGTGGGTGTTCTGCCGGGAATGGGGCCACTCGCCACCATCTCGGTGCTGCTGCCGCTGACGTTCGGCATCAAGCCGGTCGGCGCCATCCTGATGCTGTCAGGAGTTTTCTATGGGGCCCAGTACGGCGGCGCGATTTGTTCGATCCTGCTCAACTTACCGTGCCATCCGCCGCACGCGGTGACGTGCCTCGATGGGTTTCCGCTGACGAAGCAGGGCCGCGGCGGTGCGGCGCTCGGCATCACGGTCCTATCGTCGTTCGTCGGCGCTTCCTGGGGCATCCTGGAAATGATCTTTCTGGCTCCGGTGCTGGTGAAGGTCGCGCTGGAGTTCGGTCCAACTGAAATATGCTCGCTGATGCTTCTGGGCCTGCTCGCCGGTTCGACGCTGGCGAAAGGCTCGCCTCTCAAAGGCATCGCCATGACGTTGCTCGGCCTGTTTCTAGGAATCGTGGGAACGGATGTCGAGACCGGCTCGGAGCGCTTCACCTTCGGCATCCCGAATCTCCTTGACGGCATCGAACTCGTCGGACTCGCTCTCGGCCTATTTGGCATCGCCGAGTTCATGAAGAGCGTGAACCAATACTCCGAGGTGAACACGCGCTATTCGAAAGTCGGTTTGCGCGATCTGCGCCCATCACGCGACGAACTGCGCCGTTCCATCCCTGCGATGTTGCGCGGCACCGTCATCGGGAGCCTTTGCTCGCTCATTCCGGGAACGGGACCAACGATCGCTTCCTTTATCTCCTACGCAGCCGAGAAAAAGATTTCGAAGACGCCGGAGAAGTTCGGCACCGGCATGATCGAAGGCGTCGCCTGTCCAGAGGCGTCGACGCATTCGTCGGTACAGGGCGACTTCATTCCGACAATGAGCCTTGGTATTCCCGGGGACGCAGTCATGGCGCTGATCCTGGGTGCGCTGATGATTCAGGGCATCGTACCCGGTCCCCAACTGATCAAAGAGCACCCCGACATCTTTTGGGGCCTGATCGCGAGCTTCTGGATCGGCAACGTCATGCTGGTCTTGCTCAACGTCCCGCTGATCGGGCTGTGGGTGAAGCTCCTCATGATTCCGTATAAATATCTCTATCCTAGCGCGCTCTTCTTCGTCGCGATCGGCGTCTACTCGACCAACAACGACATGTTCCAGGTCGGCGAAACCGTCGTCGTTGGATTGATCGGCTATCTACTCCTGCTGCTCGATTTCCACCCGGCCTCGATCCTCCTCGGCTTCGTGCTGGGGCCACGACTTGAGGAGAACTTCCGCCGTTCGCTGCTGGTCTCGCGCGGTGATGCCATGATTTTCGTCGAGCGGCCGATCAGCGCGTTCTTTCTTTTTCTTTGCGTGGCGCTTCTGGCGGCGCAGGTCTATGTGCGTTTGCGCAAGCCGAAGGCTCTTGCGGCGCTCGACAATGCGGAGGGGAACGCCGTCTCGACCGCCCGGCCTGCCGAGTGAGCTTCATTCGTTCAAGAGCAGGTCGCTTCGCGGGCCAATAAAGACGACAGGCACTCCAGGCAACAAGAGCCCCAAGATGAGTCGTATCTCGACGAACGCGCCACCCGCGCGATGGCGCAGCATCGGCACGCCAGCAAACGCAAGGTGCAGGTGATGATCACGATCGGCGAAACAAAGGGAAAAGTAGTATCGCAGGCAAGAAACTGGTCCGGTAAACTGCAGTTATCTGGCACTGTTGGATAGGCCAGCCTTGCCCTAAATCGAACTCGTGAACCCTGCCACAGGAATAGGGGAAGTTGTCATGAGCAACGAAACTGCTCACGTGAACACGGAAATCGCAGGCGATGCGCCCGTCTACAAGACCTGGATGTGTGCGCTGTGCGGGCTCATTTACAACGAGCGAGACGGATGGCCTGACGAGGGCATTGCGCCCGGCACCCGCTGGGAGGACGTGCCCGCAGATTGGATCTGCCCCGAATGTGGTGCTGGCAAGAGTGAATTCGAGATGACCGAGGTCTGAACCAAGCCTGTTGATGCTGCGCGACCCAAGGGTGCACAGCGTCCTGCAATAGCCAAGGAGTTGTCATGTACGTCCCTCCGCACTTCGTTGAGGCTCGCGCCGAGGTGCTTCACGATCTCATTGAAAATAATCCACTCGGCATCCTCTTTACGAACGGGAAGAGTGGACTCGACGCGAATCATATTCCGTTCGAACTGCATGCGCACGAAGGTCGGCAGGGCGTGCTTCATTCGCATGTAGCTCGTGCGAACCCTGTTTGGCAGGATCTCGCCACCGGTGATGAGGTTCTGATCGTCTTCCGCGCCGCGGATGCCTACATCTCGCCGAACTGGTATCCGAGCAAGGTCGAGTTCAAGAAGCAGGTCCCGTCGTGGAACTACATGGTTGCGCATGTGTACGGACGTGTCACGATCCGCGATGATGAGCGTAACGCCGCGGCATGGTCGCGCGCCTGACGCGCATTCATGAGGCGAAACAGGCCGATCCTTGGAAGATGACCGACAGCCCCAAGGACTACATCGACACGATGCTCAAGATGATTGTCGGCATCGAGATCGAAATCACACGCTTGGTCGGCAAGTCGAAGCTCAGCCAGAACAAAGAGGTCCGGGATATCGTCGGCGCCGGCAATGCCCTGAAGGCACAGGGCAACATGATCGGCGACGCGATGCTGGCCGTTGCCGCCGTCAAGGCGGAGCAGGCCTCATAGCCAGAGATCCCAAAAAACGACCATCGCGGCGACGCCGATCGTCGATACCGCAACGATCTCCGATCGAAACACCTCGGTTGACCTGCTCATTTTGGCGGCCTTGCGCTCCAACGTACGCATCCGGCCTGTCAATCGGCGTTGGACTGGGACCCCCCGTATTGCCTCACTTGCAGATGTTACCCTGGCGGCGCCGTGGCCGATGACGATCCGAGGTCGCCTGATGGGTCGCGCCAGGTAGCTTTCCCGGCTTGCTCGATGAGAGGGGCTGTGGGCGGGTCGGGCCCTACATAGCCCGAGCCGTCCACAACCCCGGGCAATGGGGCTGCGGTCGTGACGTCCGCAAGCGGCTCCTTCGCGAGCAACTGCTTAACAGTCTTCCGTCGAAGCACCCTCAGCAGACGCTGCACAATAGAATGCTGCGTCGGCCCGAAATCCTCGGGGTATTTCTCGCTCAGCCGGCAGACAATGGCGAGCGCAGTTAGCTGCGGCTGCTCGGCGAGCCAACCCTCGATCACAGCAATATGCGGATCGAGCTTGGACGGCATGCGAACCCTGGTTTTGTAGGGCCGACGGGTGCGCCGGTGTGTGGCACGTGGCTCGCCGGAGGTCGTCGTCTTGCCGAGCGTCTTCGCAAAGGTGGCTGTGGTGGCTGGCGCGGTGCTCGTGCTGGCGGCTTGCAGGCCGCGCACTTGTCCGGCACGACGATCGACGCGATTGCCGAGTTCGTCCTGGGTCGCGCGAATCTCGGCCAACAGCCCGACCGGATCGAGCGAGCGATACTGATCGCGCAGCCGCTTCTTTACGGCTGCGGTGACCTTGGGATGCGCCAATGCACGCTCATAGGGTGTTGATGGGAGATGATAGCGCTTGATCACTTTAGCCCCTTCGCGGCGCTTCTCCTTCAGCTTGAATGACGGCTGGAAGAAGTTGACGTAGAGCCTTGCCGCCGCATAGCGGCGACCCATCACGCGCGCCGTCTCGACGCCATCGAAGCGGCCATAACCCATGAGGCGGCGGACGACGGCACCATTCTTCTGCTCGACGAACGCCTGATCGTTCTTCTTGTAGGCGCGCGAGCGTGTGACTTCGAGCTTCTGTTCGCGACACCATGGCACTACGACATCGTTCATGAAGGCGCTGTCGTTGTCGAAGTCGACGCCGCGCAACAGCCAGGGGAACAGGCTCTGTGCGCGGTTGATCGCCTCGACGACCAGCGAACCTTCCCGCGTCACCAACGGCAGACACTCCGTCCAGCCCGTGGCGACATCGACCATCGTCAAAGTCTGGATGAACGAGCCAGCCACCGACGTTCCGCCATGGGCGACCATGTCGACCTCGCAGAAGCCAGGCGGCGGGCTGTTCCAGTCATTGAACGTGCGGATCGGGACCTCGCGCCGGATTGCCGAATAAAATCCGGCACGGCGTCGCCTGCCACCGCTCGCCGCGACCTTCACGTCCACGAGCAGGCGGTCGATGGTTGCGGGGCTGATCGAGAGAACACAGTCACGATCCGCCTGGCCAAGTCGCAATCGGCCATGTTGCTCGAGGGCAGGCAGCAAGGTCGGGATCATCACCTTGAGCCGCTTGCCGCACACCCGATCCGACGCCTCCCACAGCGCCGTCATCGCGTCCTTGATCGTCGCACCATATCTACGCTTGCGCTCTCGCGGTGCCTCAACTGCGCCGGGCCCAACCGTTGCGCGTCGCCGGAGTGCGCGCACCGCATGCTTGCGATGCCAGCCCGTCGTCGCGCACAGCTCGTCAAGGATCCGCCCCTTCTCCGCTCGTTTGGCCGATCGGTAACGTTCCATCACCGCCGACACCACCTCGCGCCTCGCGCCCATGCTGATCTTTCCCGCCATGGAGGCCACCGAACCAATTTGGTGGCGCCGCTGCATTCATCGGCGAGAAGTTGTCCAGTAACATTCTGGGTGAGGCAATGCGCCCCCGATCGGCGTCCAAAGGGGGCTCTGACGCAATTTTGGTGCAGCACTGGTCATGTGGCACCGATTAGTCGAGCCTGCAGCAAGTCGAGCTTGGCGCGTCCGTACATTTGGCGCTTCACCAGTTTAAGCCTGGTGATCTGGCCCTCGGTCTGTCCGTTGGACCAGGACGTTGTGATCGCTGCGCTGACGGCGGCCTTGTCCTTGATGACTCCGTTAGCGAAAGACATGACGAGGCTTGCGCGTGCCCGTTCCAACCATGGTTCAAGCTCTATGTGAGCCTTCTTGCGGATCATCGCATGGAAAGCGGCTACGATCTCTCGAGCTTCCACTAGAAGAGGAACGCCTTGCTCGATCGCCGCAATGGTGACGGTCTCTGACCTTGATAGTGTATCGCGGCCATTGGTCATCAGGCGGGCGATAGTTCTCGCGGACGGTACGCGCTGCAGGCTCTGAGCATCGGGCATTTCGGCACGCCGACGGCGTGTCGCCCATTCGGTAACGACTCGCACCGAGCCTCTAAATCCCCGCGCCTTGAGGCAACGCCACAGGTCGGCGCCATTACAATGGCCAGCGGCCCACTGAACATCGAGCCATGGCAGGTAGTGCTCGAGCGAGCTCTCGCGCACCCTGAACACGTCGGATCGCTGACCTCGCAATACCCTGCGGATGAGGCCCCGGCTATGGCCGGTGAGCCGTACGATCTCCTTTATGGAGATGCCCGTCTCAGCCTGTTTGAGGATTGCCGCGTTGGTGTCTTCTCGCCGAAGATAGCCCTCATATTGTATGCGCTCGGCGGCGGTCAATAAAGTGGGATTTATGGTGGCGGAGCCGACCGCGACGCGGACCTGGCGCATGGATTTGCGAACCGCATCCAGGAAGGCGTGGCTGGCGTTCTCCATGAGGTGCCAACGGTCGGCGACCTGGGTGGCATGCGGGAGTGCCTTGGCCACAGCAAGGGCATAACCACCGCCGCGGTCACGCGCGACCACAGCGATTTGTGGCTGCCCCGCGAGCCAGGCCTGCGCGGTGGCCGGCTCTCTGTCGGGTAACAGGGCGATAGGCCGTCGCCGCTCGAGGTCGCAGACGATCGTTCCGTAGCGCTGATTGCGCCGCCAGGCCCAATCGTCGATGCCGATAACACTCGGCGCAGCAAAGGGCGGACATCCGCGCCTTCTAACCACCCGAAGCAATGTGTCGTTGCTCACGGGCAGCATAAGTCGACGGGCAAAACTCGCCGCCGGGCGGCCACCCAAGGCGAGGCCAAGGTGATGGACGATCAGATCAAGCCGGGTCGTTCGCCGCGCCCACGGTGCTAGAGCGCCGTCATCGAAGCGCTCGGTGAAAATACGCCGACCGCAGAGAGCAGTAACGCAGCGGAAGCGGCGCGCCACGACCACCAAGCGAACCTGCCGCCCCGCAAGCGGCAGATCGGTTAGGCGCCGCCGATATCGGCTATGGATCCGCCCAGAACTGGTCCCGCATCCGGGACAGAGACTCGTCCCGCTCGTGGGACGCACGGTGATCACGGTCGTAGCGCCATCACAAAAGGCGCTTTCCACGTCAAACCCGTGAGGGACCAGAGCCGACGGACGTAGTGCTCGCTGCATCATATTGATTCCTTTGTGAAACCAACACGAGCCGGCGCTTGAACTTCATCAAAAGTGATGGTGTGGAACGGCCCTTCGAACCGGCATCAAAAGTGCCTAACGTGGTCGCTTGGCGGCCCGTGCTGCGTCATTTCAAAGGAAGCTGAATTTTATAGAGATGATGATCGAAAAAGCGACCGTCGTGTCACGCGTGTCAGAGCGTGTCACCTGACACACTTTCGGTCCAAACTCCCCATGTCTCACCTCCCCGCAGCCTGAAAGGCTGCGGGTGGCACGGATGGACTGGGAACGGGTAGAGAAGATGGTCAGATCATCTGTTCTTAGCCTTGAAGCGGTTGTGCCTGTCCCGGCTCGACTGGTCCGTTAAAGAACCGCTCTTCAAAGATCATCCGCGGTCCGCTGCCGCTCATGGCGTGAGCCGTCGCCAATATCAAAAGGGGGCGGGTAACATCGTGTGGCCAAAGGAGGCGGCTAACTTGCTAGGAACCACGCACTTCTTAAAAGTTCAAGGGTTTGGCGGGAGGTCGAAATGGTTCCGTTGGAGGTATTGGACGGTCAGAGAGTCAAGGTGCTGATCGTTGAGGATGAGTTCTTTATCCGCGAAGATTTGGCTGATCAGCTTCGTGGCCTCGGCTTTGAAGTCATTGAAACCGCATCAGCCGACGACGCTCTGCAATACATAGGGAGCGGAGAGCGGATTGACGTGCTGGTCACCGACATTCAGATGCCTGGAGATCTCGACGGACTAGCTTTAGCTGAAAGACTTCGAGCCGAGCAACCAATGTTGCCTATCGTAGTTGCCTCTGGGAACGTAGCATTGGAGAGCGTCGCGAGCCGAGTAGGTAAGTTCGTCAGCAAGCCCTACGACCCCAAACGCATCGGCAAGCTGATCGCTGAGATACTCGGGATGACGCTGTAACGCAGCATGAAGACAGCATGTGTTTTAGTCGTGGAGCACAATGTGCTGGTGCGACATCCGCTCGCCGAATACCTCCGTGAATGCGGCTATCGGGTCCTAGAAGCGATCACTTACGACGAAGCGCGTGAGTGCCTCCGCGATGACAGGCATGCCATCGACGTTGCGCTGATCGACATGAACGAGCCCACCAACGCCGGGTTCGCGCTCTCGACGTGGATCAAAACCAACTACCCCAGCGTGAAGACGCTGCTGGGCGGGACAATCGCTAAGGTTCTCGCATTGGCAGGCGACCTCTGCCAAGAGGGACCTCCTGCGTCGAAGCGGCTGGACCATCGTCCTGTTCTTGACCACATTCGACGGCTCCTCGCAGCAAGAGAGCGTTGAGTGCCCGCCACGCTCCTAGTCTCCCTTTATCGCTTCGGGTCACAGGCCCGATAGGTCTGCTTCGCCTGCGGGAGCAGACCTCCGTAGAAGCAAAGATCGCTCCATGGCTTAGCCGACCAATTCCGGGAATTGGACGATTCTATTGGTCGCGTCGCCCATGGTAGGAGGGCGCGGAGCGGGAGCGCTTCCTCTGCGCAGATTGGGTCACGCCGCGCACTGAAAGCCGTCGCGCCGGTCCGTTACTGCTTCGGGCGGGGATTGGCGCGGCGTCTCCCGCTACCCGCCATCCAACGGAAAGCCGTCATGACCAATCAACCTGACCAGACGATCAGCGTGGGCGACTTGCTTGCGCTGTCTGAAGACGCCCGCCTAGGGCGTGCCGCCGATGCGCTCGAAAAGATCGCGGCTGCGGCGCGTCAACTTGGGCGCCTAGCCGACGCCATGGAGACGCTGACCGCTTTGCTCGCGAGTTGCATCGGCGTCGGGTCCGCTCGGTGCTACGCCGAAGGGGAGCGGGTTAGCAGTGAAGCTCCGCTCAACTATCTGCGCACCGGCAACGGCGCCAAACCGTTTGCGTGTGACGCCGACAACGCGGAGAGCGGCGATGAATGATCGTGCCACGATAACAGCGCTCAACGATCTCGCCGATACACTGAATGAGGCCGCCGCGACGCTCGATGCAATCAGCCGCAGCGCTGTCGCGAGCGGGCTCTTGCCGCACGTTGCCCCGGGGCTCGCCAGTCGCGCGCATGGTCGAGCAGGGTGAGCGGTACACCGCAATGATGCCGCAACCCGCTGAGCGCTCGAAGCGGACACCGCCGAAAGTATAGTTCAAGGGCAGGCCGCGCAGCATATTCGCTGCGCAGCTCTGTTTTTGTCAGCGCTGGTGACCCAAGCCGATGCCCAAGACGAGGGCCTTCTGACGTAGCGAACCGATGGTGCGCTTCATCTCCTTCGAGATTTTCAGGACTGGCGTTCGATCCTTCGAGTGCTTCTTAAGTGACCGCAAATCAGCGGTCGTCCATTCGCGGCGCATCAACTTCTTCTTCTTGGCGGGACGTTTCAAGTTAGCTCCTTAGTTCTTCGATGGACGGCGCTGTTAGCACAGCGACCGCGATCTACAAACTAACAAGTAGGTAATAACGCACCATGTCTACGATCAGCGTGACAGTTGATGCCAGCAAATTGGAGAAGTGGGCAACTGAGCTATCCGCTCGCGGCATGCGCAATGCCATTCGGCGCGCTGTCGATAGGTCCGCCATGGCGGCGCGAAAGATCGCGCTCGACATCATCGCAAAAGACATCGGCGTGCCTAAGGCGCGCATAAAAGACGGTGTGACCAAGGTCAACGCACGACGCAAACCAGCCGCGCGCCGTTGCCGCCATTCGGCGTATGCGCGAACGTTTCAAGAAACCGGAAATGACGCCAGCGGAGCTATTGCTCGTGATGGAGGCTGCGGGACTGATCGAGACGGTTGACGTGCTAAGGCCACATGGCGTTGACGTACTAAGGCCACATGTCGAATCTCTCTAGCCCTTGACGATTTGGTGATTAATTTGACGCAGCTTTCGGTAGATTCTGGCGCAAATCAGATTCGGATATTCCATAATGAAGGTTATGGTCGCGCTTGCGTCGAACCGGCGCTAACGAACGCATCGGTGATAGCGTCATGGCCTGCATCGGCTCCTCGACCGTGCGGATTGGAGGTGGCTCCTGTAAGGGTGCGCTGCGCTGAACTTTTGCAGGTCGGCCCGATTCAGGGAGACGGTGGCGAGAGATGTCGACGTCTGAAGAGGCAGGTCACGCGGACATAAAGAAGGACAAGGGTGAGCGCCGTAGGGCACACAGTAGGGGCCAAGCCGGCGACCGCGGTTGGCATAGAACAGACATGGCCGAAGTTGAGTCTCACAAACCGAGTTGTTGGCTCCGTGCGGCCGATCTAAAGGAAATTGATGATCGAAATTTTCGGCCAGGCGTCCGTTCGCCGCGCGGCTTCGATCTTCGCCGACCAAGCGTCAATGAGATTGCCGAGTACCAATCGGCCGTTGCCACGGATATCCGGCCATTTCATAGTGGGTGTTCCGAGCGGCAGTGAAATCACTCCATGCGCCGCGGAGAGCAGGGCCGTTGCCAGTCGTTGCGTTAGCATCGGCGTTGTCTCCACACCCAGCTCGGAGAGATACTCGCTGATCGAGGTCACAAAAATCCCAAATCCCCGCCGCGCAATGTCGGTCTGCCCGAAATAGACGCCATCAGGAAAGCGTCTGTCCTCGACAGTCCCAGCCATCGAATAGAGCGAGCGGAAGTGATCGGGGTTGTCGACCCAGTAGTCGATATAGGTCTCCATGACACGCCGCAGCCGCGCCTCGCTGTTGGAATGTCGCGCGCGGACGCGCTCGAGCCGATCCGCCATTTCCTCAAGATTCCGTTCTTTGACCGCCAGCAACAGAAGTATCTTGGTCGGGAAGTACTTGAGGACCGTGCCCTTCGAGTAGCCAAGCGCGTCGGCAATCTTCTGGATTGACACAGTTTCGAGGGTGCCCGTCGCGAATTCCCTGCGCGCAGTTTCAAGGATGCGTACCTGCAACGCCTGCTTGTCAGCTTCCTGGCGCGCGCGGCGCTGAAACCGCCGCGCGCTCTCGGGATTTCCTGACCGCTTGATCGACATTTTCCGAATCTCCGCCGGTCTCTCCTTGCCGCTACGTCACTGGAATCACAAGCGAAGAAAGATCGTTCATTCGCGGCTTGCCGCGCTTAAGATAAATGACTATGGTCAATTAACTAGAAACGGCAGACAGTAGGAGGGAGCAATGGGGATGTTGGCGCTCGATCATGCCTGCAGTGACTTCGATCCGTTCGGCGCGGATACCCGCGCCGATCCATACCCGGCCTATGCCGAGCTTCGCGCCGCGGGGCCGATCATCCGTCTTGAGAAGTACGGCATCTTCGCCGTGCCCAGCTTCGCCGAGGTCAAGGCAATCTTCGCCGATCATGTGAACTTCAGTAATGCCGGCGGTGCTGGACTAGCCAACTACTTCAAGGAAAAGCCCTGGCGCCCACCGAGCATCGTCCTTGAGGCGGATCCGCCGCTGCATACGCGCACCCGTAAAGTGCTGGCGCGGATCATGTCGCCTGGCGCGATGCGGAAGTTGGAAGATGCGTTCAAGGCCAAGGCCGTCGCGCTGGTCGACGACCTCGTCGAAAAGGGGTCGTTCGATGCGATCCGCGATCTTGCAGAAGTGTTCCCGCTGACCGTGTTCCCGGACGCACTCGGCATCGACAATGAGGGCCGCGAAAACTTCCTGACCTATGGCGCGATGGTGTTTGCCGGCATGGGGCCGGAGAACGACTACTTCCGAAGCCTGATGGCCCATGCGCCCAAGGTGCTGCCCTGGGTCGCCGCGAAATGCCTGCGGCAGGCGTTGGCTCCCGGCAGTTTCGGGGCGCAGGTCTATGAGGCGGCGGATACCGGCGAAATCACAGAGGAAGAGGCGCCGCTGCTGGTCCGATCCTTTCTCTCGGCCGGACTGGATACCACCATCAGTGCCATCGGCATGGCGCTCTACAGCCTTGCCCGTCATCCCCAGCAGTGGGCCATCCTGGCCGCCAATCCGTCGCTGGCGCGCGCGGCGTTCGACGAGACCCTGCGCTACGATTCGGCGGCGCCGTACGTATTCCGGACCACGCCGCACGAAACCGAAGTCGCTGGTGTGCCGATCGGCAAGCACGAGAAGGTGTTGCTGCTGATTGCATCGGCAAATCGCGACGACGCGCGGTGGGGGCGAGCCGATCAGTTCGACATCACCCGGCGCGTCGCCGGACATATCGGGTTCGGTACCGGCATCCACGGCTGCGTCGGTCAGATGGTCGCACGGCTCGAAGGCGAAGCCGTACTGGCAGCTTTGGCTGGGCGTGTCGCATCGATTGAGATAGCAGGCGAGCCGCTCTACCGGGACAGCAGCGGATTGCGTGCGCTCAGCTCGTTACCAGTGCGCGTTGTCACGCAGCGGTCGCGCCGGGGCTCACGTTAGCGGCCGCCAAGCCTAGGGCGAAGTCCGCTAGAACCGACCTAATTCCAACACCGGATCCGGTGGCACTGCTTCTCGTCGCCTGCAACGATGATGACGCGGGAACAAGGATATTGAGAGGGCAACAGTCGCTGCTAGGTATAACCAATTGATTTCAATGGCGTTTTCGATTCGCATAACATAGATTATGGAATATTTCGACGGATCTGCACGTTCGGATTTCAGATTTTGAAGCCCACAGGTGGAAATCCCATGTGGACACGCACATTCCGCTCTGGCGCCGACACACCAATACGGTTCAATCGCGACTCAGCGACGAATGAGATCAACGCGATGAGCTTCAAAGCGGCAGCCACGAATGGCGCATACGAGCCTACCTTACATTGTCCGAACTGCAATCACGAAATTCGATTCCCAC